>NZ_JBQQBW010000017.1:0-91514 GCF_052245415.1 Streptomyces sp. 8N706
TGCTGGATCTGCCGTTGAGGGAGATGATGTGGGATCAGGGGGGCACCGCCCTCGACCGCACCGAGTACACCCAGCCCGCCCTGTTCGCCGTCGAAGTGGCCCTCCACGGGCTCCTCGACTCCTGGGGTGTGCGCCCCGCCGTGCTGGCCGGCCACTCCATCGGAGAGATCGCCGCCGCCTATGCGGCCGGTGTGCTCTCCCTCCGCGATGCCGCCACCCTGGTGTCGGCGCGTGGCCGACTGATGCAGGAACTGCCGACCGGCGCCATGGTCGCGGTCCGCGCGCCCGAGGCCGAGGTCACACCGCTACTGCGGCCCGGCACCTGGATCGCGGCTGTCAACGCCCCGTCGTCGGTAGTGGTTTCCGGAGATCCGGACGTGGTGACGGCCGTCGCCGCGGACCTGGCCGAGCAGGGGTTGCGCACCAGGCGCCTCCGCGTCGACCGCGCCTTCCACTCCGGACACGTCGACGCGATGCTCCCGAAGTTCGCCGAGGCACTGGCTCCCCTGACGTTCGCCCGTCCCCGGCTGCCACTGGTGTCCTCGGTCACCGGGCGGATCGACGAGGCGTACGACGCGGCGTACTGGCTGCGCCAGGTCCGCGAGCCCGTCCGGTTCGCCGACGCTCTGGCCACCGCGGCCGACCTGGGCCCGCACCATCATCTGGAAGTCGGGCCGAGCAGCGTGCTCACCCCGCTCGTCGGCGCGGACGGCGTCGCGATGCCGGCGCTCCGGTCCGACCGGGCGGAGGACACCGCCCTGCTCACCGCGGTGGCCGCGCTGTCCTGCGCCGGGGTCCCGGTCGACTGGACCGCGCTCGTCCCGCCTGCCGGCGGAGTCGATCTGCCCACCTACGCCTTCCAGCACCAGCGCTACTGGCTCACCGAGGAAGCGCACCGGCCGACCGGCTTCGGCCGATCCGACCACCCCGTTCTGACCTCGGAGTTCACCCTCGCGGGCGGCGGCGAGACGGTGTTGACGGGCAGTCTGTCCACGGACCTGCTGCCCCAGGTCGCCGACCATGTGGTGCTCGGCGAGGTCGTGGTACCGGGTGGCGTCCTCGCCGATATGGCGGTGCACGCGGCCGCGGCCGTCGGCGGCGCGGGCGTCTCGGAGCTGGTGGTGGAAAGCCCACTCGTGCTGGCGGCGGACGGGGAGACGGAAGTGCAGGTACGCGTCCACCTGGCCGACGAGTCCGGCGACCGTGCCCTGAGCCTGTACCGGCGGCAGGCGGGCGGTGACCTGGACTGGGTCCGCTTCGCGGCGGGTGAGGTGGCCACTGCCCCACCCGCGCCGGACCCGGCGCCGAACGCATGGCCGCCCGCTGGTGCCGAACCGATCGACGTCTGCCCACCGGAGGGCGCACGGCTGGGCGCCGCCTACAGCGGGGTCACGGCCGCCTGGGAACGGGGCGACGAGATCTTCGTCGAACTGGACCCGGCGGCCGGCACCTGGGATGCGGCCTGGTACGCCGTACCCGGTCTCGCGGGGCCGCTGGTGACGGCCTTCCGCGGGCTGTGGGCGCGCGGTGGCCCGGCCACCCGGGCCCGGATCGTCCGCCACGACGCGGGCCGGGTGACCTTCGAGGCCACGGACGCCACCGGCCGACCGGTCGTCTCGATCGCTTCCGTGGAGTTCGCCGCCGCGAGCCGCGACCAGTTGGCCGCCGGCCGCAGCGTCACCGAAGATGCGCTGTTCCGCATGGCATGGCAGCCGCTGCCGCTCCCCGCTACTCCCGCGCGGTGCACCGTTGTGGGCACGCCCGGATTCGACCTTCCGGACGCGGACCGCGTTGCCGCGCTCGTCGACGTGGTCGAGCCGGTGCCGGACGCCGTGGTCGTGGCCGCACCCCGCGGTGACGCCACCGACACGGTCTCCGTGACCGCCGAGACGCTGCGCACCTGGCTCGCCGAGAAACGGTTCGAAGGCTCCCGGCTGGTCTTGCTCACACGGCATGGCGCGGTCGTCGGCCCGGGGGACGAGGCCGACCCGGCGCAGGCCGCACTCTGGGGCCTGGTGCGTTCGGCCCAGTCCGAACATCCTGACCGGTTCGCGCTGGTGGACATCGACGGACCGGAGTCTGGCGACGCGGTCGCGGGCGCCGTGGCCACCGGAGAACCGCAGCTGGCGCTCCGTTTGGGCGGTGCGTTCGCCCCGTCCCTGGTACGGGCGGACGCCCCCGCGCCGGAGCCGCTGGACCTCTCCGGACCGGGGACCGTACTGATCACAGGGGGAACCGGCGGTCTGGGCGCGCTGCTCGCCCGGCACCTGGTCGTCCACCGGGGCGCCCGCCGGCTGCTGCTGGTCAGCCGACGTGGCATCGCGGCCCCGGGCGCCGATGCGCTGGCTGCCGAACTGACCGCGCTGGGTGCCGAGATCGACATCCGGGCCTGCGATATCGGCGACCGCGAGGCGCTCACCCACCTGCTGGCGTCGATCCCCGCTGAACACCCGCTGACAGCCGTGATCCACGCCGCGGGCGTCACCGACGACTGCGCATTCCTGTCCCTCGACCGCGGCCGCATCGAACCCGTACTGGCCGCGAAGGCGCAGGCCGCGCACCACCTGGTGGAGCTGACGGCTGACGCCGGCTTGCAGGCGCTGGTGCTGTTCTCGTCGGCTTCCGGAGTGCTTGGCGGACCGGGACAGGGGAACTACGCCGCTGCCAACGCGTTCCTCGACGCTTTGGCGCACCGGGTGCGCCAAAGCGGTGGGCACGCGATATCGCTGGCGTGGGGCCTTTGGTCCGAGCCGGACGGACTCGGCGGCCGGCTCTCTCCGACCGATCTCGCCCGCATGGCGGCCGCGGGAATGCTGCCGCTCGACGCCGACGAGGGCCTGGAACTGTTTGACCGTACGGCCGCGGGACAGGACCCGTTCCTGATCCCGGCGCGTCTGGACATCGCCGGGCTGCGCACCTCCGCCTCCGTGCCCCATCTGCTACGCACCCTGGTGGGCACCCGCGCGGTGCCGGCGTCCGCCCCCTTCCCCCTGGCCGAACGCCTGGCAGAGCTTGACGACGCCGCCCGCGAGCGTGCGGTCGAGGACCTGGTGGGACGGCATGTCGCCCGGGTCCTGGGACACGCCGCGGGGACGGCCGTCGACCCGGACCGCGGGCTGCTCGACCTCGGCCTCGATTCGCTGACCGCGGTCGAACTGCGCAACCACCTTGAACGTGAGACCGGTCTACGGCTGTCCGCCACCGTCGCCTTCGACTACCCAACCTCGCGCGCACTGGCCGATCACCTCACCGACAGGCTGGCTCCGGCCCCCGCGCCCCGACCCGTCGCCTCGCTCGAATCGGCGCTCGGCGGACTCGAAGCAGCCCTGGGTGATGCGGACCCGGCTCACCACAGCGAGGTGACGGACCGGTTGACCGATCTCCTGCGTCAGTGGACCAACCGGAGTACCCCGGATCACACCGGCGCAACCCCTCCGGACCTGACCGATGCCTCCTTGACCGAAGTCCTGGACTTCATCGACGCCGAATTCAAACTGTCCTGACCAGCACTTACGTGACGCCCTGTCCGTCGGCCTTCGGCGCACGGAGAAAGTGCGCCGAAGGCCGACGGACAGGACGCAATCGGTGAAGACCCGCGGCTCATTCCGTCTTCTCGACCGAAGTCGTCCACTGTAACGAACGCCATTTCAGGAGACCTGGCATGGACAATCCGTCCTATGACTTCAAAGGCACGTTCTCTGCGCTCATCAACGGCAACTGTCCCCACCACATCAAGGGCAACCGCATCCATGTGCTGTCGACGGCGCCGCCGTCGCGAGCGGCGGTCTGATAGCGATGGTGGTCGAAGAAAGCCGGCTGGACGGTCTTACCCGAGTCGAGTACGTGAAGTCCGGAAGGGTGGCTCACATCACGCTTGACCGCCCGGACCGTCTGAATGCCATGGACCTGCTGATGCACGAGGAACTGACGCTGGTCTGGGACGACTTCGAACGGGACGACGAACTGTGGGTGGCCGTACTCACGGGCGCGGATGATCGTTCGTTCTCCGTCGGCCAGGATCTCCAGGAACTCTCCGAGCGTGTTCGCGCGGGAACGGCGGAGCCGAGCACGTTCGGGAGCCGGGGAAAGCCCGGCTGGCCACGGCTGACCGAGCGGTTCGGTCTGTGCAAGCCCGTGGTCGCACGTGTCAACGGCTATGCGTTCGGGGGTGGTTTCGAACTCGCCCTCGCCTGCGATGTCGTGATCGCGGCGGAGACCGCGTCCTTCGCGCTGCCCGAGGCACGCCTTGGACTCATGGCGGGGGCGGGCGGGGTGTTCCGGCTGGTTCGGCAGGCGCCTTACCGGGCCGCGCTCGGACACCTGCTGAGCGGCCGTTCCATGACGGCCACTCGGGCCTATGAACTGGGCCTGGTCAACGAAGTGGTACCGCCCGAGGCGCTTGACGACTGTGTTACCGCATGGGTCGAGGACATCCTGCGCTGCGCGCCGCTGTCGGTCAGAGCAATCAAGGAGGCCGCAGCGGCGTCCCTGACGATGCCCCTGGAGCAGGCTTTCCGTACGCGCTTCGTGTGGGAAGAGAGGCGCATGCACAGTGCGGACGCGCAAGAGGGCCCCCTTGCTTTCGTGGAAAAACGACCTCCGGAGTGGACCGGCCGGTAAGTACTGCCCGGCGATGCGATGGGCGGGGGCGCGCCGACGTTCTTGCGCCCCCGGCCCAAGGCCGCGGGGGAACGCGGATCAGCTGCCGAACTGCGACAGGATTTCCCTGATGCGCTTACGTGTTGCTTTCGCAAGCCTTGATCCGCCGTGGATCAAGCGGTGTAGCTCGGTGTCGAGCTGCCGTGCCGTTTCGAAAGGTCGAAGTACGGGACCGGGGGATGCCGTGAGATATGAGTTGCTTGGAAACCTGCGCAGTGCGGCGACCGCGTTCTTCTGATCCCGACCCACCATCTTGCGGCGGTGGTGGAGCTGCGGATCGTCCAGCCATGCCAGGGCCTCGTGCGCCGACCCCAGACGTGTGAGCACGGCGAGTATGCCCAGTGCGGCCGATGTGACGTCCGGAAGGGCCGGTGAGGGGTCCCGCGACAGCGGCAGCTGGTCGATCACGGCCGCGCTGTCCGCGTGGAAGACGTCCTCGGCGAGCGCGATGGCGGCCGCACCGCCGTACCGTTCGATTTCAGGGTCGTAGGTGTCCAGGACCATGCGGTCGGCGAGTCCCGCGCTACGCACGTGCTCCATCCACTGGCGCAGTTCGGGCAGCAGAGCGGACCACAGGCGGTTCGGTTTGCCGTGAAAGCGCAGCCGCAGATGCGGATCGGGGTCCGCGTACCGCAGGAAGAACCAGGAGTCGGTGCCGGTGGCACCCAGCAGCTCCGGACGGGTCAGGCGCCCGACATGGTGGGCAAGCAACTGTGCCTGCACCTCTTCGGGCGCGTACACCTTGGCGTAGAGCCACTCGCCACCTGGTACGTGGGCCTCGGCCTCCCGTCCCAGCAGGGGCGGCTGCGACGGTACCGACCATGGCGCGGTGCGGCGAGTCGCCGGAGGGGCTCCGGTGGTGGCCGCCGAGGATTCGTCCGGCGTGAGCTTCTTCGCTTGCGCGGCGCGGGGGGAGTGCCGGCCGAACAGGGGGAAGACGAACTCGCAGGCGTGTGCGCCGTCCGGCCCGGACAGCCATTGCCGGCCCTGTGCTCCGCCGTACTGCTCCACCACGACGAGACCGGCGCCGCGGCGTACTTCGTCCTGGAAGGCCAAGAGGTGCAGTTGGTCGTCGAGATCCACGGCGATACGGGTGTCGGCGCGCGTCAGAAGGACGTGTCGGGGCAGGTCCCAGCGGCGCCGCCACTTCGCCACCTCGCCGTGCCATGCCCGCTCCGGCCCGTCCGCCCCCTGCACCAGCGCCAGGTCGGGCAGCCAGCGGGCCGGCGACAGCACCGCCTTCCGGTAGGTCACGCGTGGCTGCGCTGGCGCCGCGGACCACCGGCCCCAGTTCCATGGCGGACACCATTCCTGGCCTTCCTGCCCCAGTTCCAGCAGGAAGCGTGCCACGTGCGGCACATGGCCGCTGAGCGGATTGAGCATGGAGTACGACAGGGGCCGTATCCGCTCGCCTGTCGTGGTGTGCACCAGGTGAAGTCCGTTGAGGTCGGCTTGGACAGCCAGATCCGCCAACCGCAGATCCGTGAGGTGCGGGGTGGCAGCCGGGCCGACACCCAAGGGAATGCGGTGGTCCAGCCATTGCGGGACGGCAGCGACGTTCGAGGAGCGGATGGCCCGGGGGCGGTATGCGACGGCGGCGGGACGTGCGCCGTCCGACCGGTTCTCCTGGCCGCGCAGCACGAGCTCCCGGATCCGTGCCGAGCCCTGGCCCAGTGCCGGCGCGAAACGGCTAAAGGTCGCTCCGCCCAGAGGCGATCCGGGATTGGCCCCCAGCACCAGCCGGAAGTCCCCGTCCCACAACGACTGTCGGCTCCGTGTTACCAGCTCGGCGCCCAACTCCCATGAGACGGGTGGCCTTGGCTCATCCTCTCCGCCGGCCCGGTCGCTGCCGAGCGCACGGAGCACTGCTTCGTCCAGGACCACTTCCGGAACACTGCCCGCATCCTCGATGCCTCGGCGCATGGCGCCGAGGAACAGCTCGCCGAGCACCCTGTCGCGTTCCTCGGTCCCGGGAGGGGTGGCGGACGGCGGTGTAGGCCTGCGCACGTACGGTTCGGGGACGCCGAGACCTCGTGCCGGATCGAGAAGCGTCAGCACCGGTACCAGGCGCTCGGTTCCGTAGCGTTCCAGAAACCGCTGGTGGAAGTCGCGGAGATGCGGGCTGCCGGCCTGGTTGGAGGATGTCCGCCACAGAGCCGTGGCCGTGTGCTCCACCTCGCGCTGCACCTCGCGCGGCAGCACCACCTGCGCGTCCAGCGCCGTGTCGACGTGCACGACGTCCTCGGCGTCGTGCAGGTCCCGCATGCGCTCGGAGACCGTGGCCAGCGCCCGGCCCCAGCCGGACGGCGTGGTGGCGTCAAGGGCATCCAACGCCCCCTGAACACCGTCCAACGCGTCGGCGACCGGATGGTCGAGGCCGTCGAGACGGCTTCGCACGTGGGCGAGCGGGGTCGTGCAATCGGGCGGTGGTGTGAGATCGCTGAGCAGGAAGCCGCCGCGTACCAGCTGCGCAATACAGCGTTCCACCGCTCCCTCGGAAGCCTGGGGGAGCCTGTCCGCCAACTGCTTGGCGAGACCGGACCAGGCCACCGGAGCGGCCGCCAGATCCAGGGCGGCTTGCACAGGGCCGGTCATGCGTACGGAGTGGAGCAGCCGCTTGGCGCCGGTCGCGTCATGAGCGTCGAGGAGCACCAGGCGTCCGTTGCGGACGATCCGCAGTTCGTTGGCGACCAGCCGGGTGCGTTGCAGGACCCCCGGAACCTTCTGGAGTTCACGGAGAAGCCCTGCCAGCCATTCCGAGTCCGGACGGCTCACCGCACGGTGCCCGCTTCCTGTGCGGAGGGCAGGTGTGGCGCCGAACTCCGCCACGGATACGCCTGCGAAGAGGCCGAAGGGCGTGGGCCGGTAGGTCATGCGGAGCTGGTACTTGATCAGCGAGATCAGCAGTCGGCGCAGCCGCTTGTGCTTGACCGTGCCGCCGGAGAGAACCTTGTGCGCTTCGCGCGCCAGGCTCGGGCTGGCCAGGCTCACGGCGGCCGAGAACACCGGATCAGCGGTCAGCCGACCGAGCAGCGCGCGCAACCGGCTCTCCTCCTCGTCGTCCTCATCGCCGGACGGACATACGGAGCTGGAAGCGGCGGTGCCACGGCAGTCGGTGGTCCCGCGGGTGGAGAAGGGGACCTCCCGCTCTGGAGCGCTGCCGGTGGGCATCGGCAGGATCGCTGCACGCAGCAGCGCTACGTCCGCGGCATCGAAGTCGATGTCATCAGCTCTCATCGGCACCCGCACCTGTCCATTCGTCCGTTGGCTCTTGGGGACGCCGCCCTTCGCTACCCGACGCCACACTCGTCGGAGGGACGCTGTCCGGCAGAGAGAGGTAGCACATGCTTCTAAGCCAGTGGTTAAGGCGTCTTCCGCGACTTTCGGTCGTGGCGGCGTGCAGTCGTTGAGAAGGACACGAAGTCGATGGCAGGGGAGCGGCGGGTACCCCTCTCGCCGATGGTGTGCGACGCCCTGCGGGCGCTGCGCGCGATTCAGGCAGCGGGCCGGTTTTGCGGTCGGGGAGGCGTACGTTTCCACGGACTACGTTCTCGTGGATGCGCTCGGCGCCGTGCTGAACGTCAGGCAGCTGCGGGTCCGCGCTTACCTGATCATGGACCGGAACGGCCTCCGTCGCGCACGCCTGTACGATGCCCGCGCCGCGTGTCTCACTTACTTGGCGAACAGGGGCGTGCTGGATCACATCCTTGCCCGGTGGGCCGGCCACACGAACGTCAAGACGACGAAGAGGTGGTATGTGAAGCCGCGCGTGGACGACCTCCGTCCCGCGGCGGAAGCCTGGGGTGGTTTGGTGGAGACCACCCCCGTCGGTGAAATTTGTGAGATGTGGGAGTGTGAACGGGTGAGCGCCCGACGGGTCGCGGCCACAGCACCGTGTGACTTTGTTGTGACCGCGACCCTCCGGATAGCTTGAACGCGTGAGCGAGACCAAGACCCTTCAGCACCGGTTCGACGGCCCGCAGGACGCCCCCGTACTCGTCCTCGGCCCCGCCCTGGGCACCACCTGGCACATGTGGGACCGGCAGGTCCCCGAGCTGAGCCGGCACTGGCGCGTCCTGCGCTACGACCTTCCGGGCCACGGCGGCGCGCCCGCCCACCCCGCCCCCTCGGTCACGGACCTCGTCGACCGTCTCCTCGCCACCCTCGACGAGCTCGGCATCGAACGCTTCGGCTACGCGGGCTGTTCCCTCGGCGGAGCCGTCGGAGCCGAGCTGGCGCTGCGCCACCCGCAGCGGCTCGCCGCGCTCGCCCTGGTCTCCGCCGCCGCCCGCTTCGGCAGCGCCGACGAGCACCGCCAGCGCGGAGTGATCGTCCGTACCAACGGGCTCGACCCCGTCGCCCGCTCCGTGCCCGAGCGCTGGTTCACCCCTGCCTTCGCGGCCGCCCAGCAGGCCATCTCCGACTGGTCCGTGCAGATGGTGCGCACCACCGACCCCGGCTGCTACATCGCCTCCTGCGAGGCCCTGGCCTCATTCGACGTCCGGGGGGATCTCAGCAGGATCGGCGTCCCGACGCTGGTCCTCGCCGGGTCCGAGGACCGGATCACCAGCCCCGCCGACGCCCGTGTGCTGGTCGCCGGGATACCGGACGCCCGCCTCGCGCTCGTTCCCGCCACCTCCCACCTCGCGCCCGTCGAGCAGCCCGCCGCCGTCACCGACCTGCTGGTCCGCCACTTCACCACCTCCTGGCAGGACCCGGTGTCGGCGATCACGGCCGCCGCGCCCAAGCCGGTGCTGACCTCCACGCCGCCGCAGGCCGTCCCCGGACAGCCGACGGGCCCCGTCGCCGAGATCGGTTCCGCCGAGGTACCCCCGGAGGTCGCGGCCGCCGGCCGCCCGGACCCCTACGACGCCGGTATGCAGGTGCGCCGCGCGGTGCTCGGCGACGCCCATGTCGACCGGGCCGCGGCCGCCGCGGACGACTTCACCGGCGACTTCCAGGAATTCATCACCCGCTATGCCTGGGGCGAGGTGTGGACCAGACCCGGCATCGACCGCCGCACCCGCAGCGTCGTCACCCTCACCGCCCTGGTGGCGGGCGGGCACCTCGACGAGCTGGCCTTCCACACCCGCGCCGCGCTGCGCAACGGCCTCACACCCGCCGAGATCAAAGAAGTGCTGCTGCAGACCGCCGTCTACTGCGGTGTCCCGGCCGCCAACTCCGCGTTCAGGGTGGCCCAGAAGGTCATACGGCAGGAGACGACCCCCCGGGCGTAGCAGGATGGTGGCCGTAAAGGATCAGTGGACACGAGGACCAGGAGGACCTGTGAAGCTGACCAAGAAGGGCCACGCCTGCATCCGGCTGGAGAAGGACGGCCGTGTGCTCGTCATCGACCCCGGCGCCTTCAGCGAGGCGGACGCGGCGGTCGGCGCCGACGCCGTGCTGGTCACCCATGAGCACCTCGACCACTTCGACGAGGAGCGACTGAGGGCCGCGCTGGAGGCCAATCCGGCCGCCGAGATCTGGACCCTGCGCAGCGTCGCCGACCAGATCTCCGCCGCCTTCCCGGGCCGGGTGCACACCGTCGGGCACGGGGACACCTTCACCGCCGCGGGCTTCGAGGCCGAGGTGTACGGCGAGCTGCACGCCGTGATCCACCCGGACATCCCCCGGATCACCAACGTCGGCTATCTGCTGGACGGCTCGGTCTTCCACCCGGGCGACGCGCTCACCGTCCCCGGCCGGCCGGTGGAGACCCTGATGCTGCCGGTGCACGCGCCCTGGAACAAGGTGGGCGAGGTCATCGACTACGTCCGCGAGGTCAGACCGCAGCGGGCCATCGATGTCCACGACGGTCTGCTGACCGCGGTCGCCCGGCCCGTCTACGACCGGGTGCTCGGCCCCGACGGTCCGGGCGTCGGCGGCGCCGAGCACGGCCGCCTCGCCCCCGGGGAGTCCGTCGACCTGCCGTGACCGGCCGGTGCGACCGCCGGCACCGGGCTGTCCGAGCCGGGCGGTACATTCGGGTCCATGCGCATCGCGACCTGGAACGTCAATTCGATCACCGCCCGGCTCCCCCGGCTGCTGGCCTGGCTGGAGAGCAGTGGCCCCGACGTCCTGTGCGTCCAGGAGACCAAGTGCACCGAGGAGCAGTTCCCGCGCGAGCAGTTGAGGGAGCTGGGCTACGAGGCGGCGGTCAACGCCGACGGGCGGTGGAACGGCGTCGCGCTGCTGTCCCGGGTCGGACTGGAGGACGTGACCTCCGGCCTGCCGGGCGGTCCCGACTACGACGGAGCCCAGGAGCCGCGCGCCATCTCGGCCACCTGCGGCGGCGTCCGCGTCTGGTCGGTCTACGTACCCAACGGCCGTGAGGTCGACCACGCCCACTTCGCGTACAAGCTGGCCTGGCTCGAGGCGCTGACCAAGGCCGTGGCCGAGGACGCGGCCGGGGAGCGCCCGTTCGCGGTGCTCGGCGACTTCAATGTCGCGCCGACCGACGAGGACGTCTGGGACCGGTCCGCGTTCGACGGCCTCACCCATGTCACCCCGGCGGAGCGGGCCGCCCTCGCATCGCTGCGCGAGGCCGGCCTCGGCGACCTCGTCCCGCGGCCGCTGAAGTACGACCGCCCGTTCACGTACTGGGACTACCGTCAGCTCTGCTTCCCCAAGAACCGCGGTATGCGTATCGACCTGGTGTACGCGAACGAGTCCTTCACCCGGGCGGTGAAGGACTCGTACGTCGATCGTGAGGAGCGCAAGGGCAAGGGGGCCTCCGACCACGCCCCGGTCGTCGTGGACCTGGAGCTCTGAGCGCTCCGCGGGAAGTGCCGCGAGGTGCCGTCATGCGTCTGCGGCGTGGCCGGTCGCGCAGTTCCCCGCGCCCCTTCGGGGCGCAACCGAACCGCACCGGACTTCAGCGAGGCCGCTTGGCATGGAGCGGGCGCGGCAGGCCCCGCCGGACTACGGCGCCGGGCTCCGCGGGCCCTCCGGCCACGCCCGCCCCGGTCGTCGGGGACCCGGTTCTCGCGCGCGGCCACGGCGCCGCCGGGTCACGGCACCAGTTTCCGCAGGTCGATCGAGTCGGCGAGGGCCCGCAGCCCGGCGTCCCCCGGGTGCAGATGGTCGCCGCTGTCGTACGCCGGGAGCATCCGGGACGGCCGGCCGGGGTCCCGGATCACCGCGTCGAAGTCGAGGACGGCGTCGAAGACCCCGCCGCTGCCACGGACGCCCTGCTCCCGGAGATAGGTGTTGACGGCCGTGCGCCGGGCGTCGACCTCCGGCGAGCAGTCCGGGTATCCCTCGCAGGGCGCGATGGTCGCCGCGACGACCCGCAGCCCCCGCGCGTGCGCCCGCTCCGCGATGGCCCGCAGGCCCGCGATGACCTCCTCGGCGGAGGCGCCCCAGCGGACATCGTTGATTCCCTCGAAGACCACCACCGTCCGGGCGCCGGTCTGGGCGAGCACATCACGCTCCAGCCGGTGCTGGGCGCTGACCCCGCCCGTGTCCGTACTGACCCCGTCGCCCGGATACCGGTCGGTGACGATGCGGTTCGCCGAGATGCCGTGGTTGAGGACGCCGTACCGCGGCACCTCGCTCTGGCTCCGCAGCCGCGCCGCCAGTACGTCCGGCCACCGCCGGTTGGCGTCGACCGTCGACTTGTCGCCATCGGTGATCGAGTCGCCGAGCGCCACGACCGACCCCGGCCCTCCGGCGACGTCGACACCGGTGAGGAAGGGCCAGCTGGTCAGCGACCCGGTGAAGGCCGCGTCCCCGCTGTCCCCCGTACGGTCCCCGCTGCCGGGCGCGCTCAGATACGACCGCTGGTTCGTCCGGCTGTGCACGGGCACGGCCCCCACCGTCCCCGGCAGGTGGATACTCACCAGCAGATTGGTCCCCGCGGGCACCCGGAAGCCCAGCGGGTCGCTGAACACCTCCGCTCCCGCCGGGATATCGGCGCCCGGCCGCCCCGCGAAGCTCAGCGCCACCGGCTTCCCGGAGGCCGCGGCCCCCGCACCCTGCACCGCCACCGACGCGTGCCCGATCCGCGCCGGGGCCGCGGCGAAGGTGTTGGCGAACCGGATACGGACCCGCGGCCCTCCCGCGCTGCTGTGGACCACCAGCCGCAGCGTCCGGTCGCTCCACGGTCCGACCGCGGTGTATCCGGCGGTGCTCGCCGACCAGCTGCCGGTCCACCCGCTCGCCGGTGTGCGTACGGAGGCGGCGAAGACATGCAGATCGGCCGTCGGCCCCGGGTCCCTCGGGAGCACCACCGAGGCGATCTCACGGCCGCGCTCGACCGGGACCGTGACCGCGTACAGCCGGACCTTCTCCGCACGTTGCCCGCCGGGTGCGTTGATGTGCGGCAGGGCGACGGCCTTGGTGCTCAGCGGCCCGGTGCGCCAGTCGGGCGCGGTGAGGGTGTACGTGCCGCTGGAGCCGTCCCGGTAGCGCACGGTCCCGGTGCCGCTCGCCCCGCCGCCCGTCCCCGCGACGAGGAAGGACAGCGCGTCGCCCCGTCCGCTCAGCCGCACCGGCTGCCCGTCGGCCCGGACGTTGTCCGGCTGCCCGGAGGCGGACCGCGGCCAGACCAGCCGGGAGCCGTCGAGGGCGAGCGTACGGCCGGGGGACCAGCCCGCGGCGGCCAGGTCCTGGGCGGACAGGGACCCGCCCGCGCCGTCGAAGTCGGCCTCCTCCGGCCGTGCGTCGTCGCTGATCGCCGTGTTGTCGAAGAGCCGCTCCAGAGGGAGCGGCTCCGTACGGCGTTCGTCCGCGAGAGCGGGTGTGCCCGCGGCGGCGAGCGCGAGCGCCGCACCTCCCGCCAGCGTCCCGGTCGCCGTCCATCGTCCTCTGACGCGCATGGCCGTCCCCTCCCGCATCCGCTGTGATCCGACAGGTGCGGGATGAAAGTAGGGAGACGGGCGGGACGCGTCAATGATCCCCGCCCGAACTGCGGTTGAATTTCGCGCGTCGAGCGTGCCGGTGGTGCGGGAGGGGACCGGGATGCGACCCTGAGGTGTATGCACATCCCTTTCCTGGAGAACTGGCGCAAGCGGCACGGTGCGGCGCGCGGAGTCGCGGTGCTGGGCCCCTCCCAGGACGACCCCCAGGGGGTGGCCGAGCTCCTCTCCGAATGTGCCCTGTTGCGCAGCCAGGCAGCGTCGTTGGGACTGGAACTCGACGACTCCGCACAGTCCTTGGAAGCGCTGGACCAGCTGCTGCCGCGCTGGCGCGACGACCCGGAGGAGCTGCCGTGGCTCGGCAACGACGCCGGTCTCTACCTGGGCACGGTGATCGTCCGTACGGTCCCGGGAGCGGCCTGGCAGGTGTGGCCGAACGGCCAGCCCGTGGTGCGGCTTCCCTCGGGCCGGGAGGTCAACGTGGTGGAGACCGGGCTCGACTGGGCGGTCAGCGGAGCGCCGGAGCTGTCCCAGGTCTACGCGGAGGTCGCCGAGGAGTGACGCCAAAATACGGTTATTGCCGCACTGGTGCGTGTCGGGCCGGAGTGCCGCATTCGGCTGGATAGTTTGCGCTGATGCGCCCACGCCGTACGTTCGCCGCGCTCGCTCTCTGCGGGCTCGTGTTGCTCGCCACCGCCTGCGGCAAGGTGAGCAGCCCTCCGGTCAAGGGCCCGGAGGCCGACCGACTGCCCGTCTACGCCGTGGCCGAGGGCTTCGAACTGCCCGCCTCGCCGACCTGGCGCACGGCCGAGAGCCGCGGGCACCTGGTCGTCGGAGTCAAGGACGACCAGCCCTATCTGGGCGAGAAGGACCCCGGCACCGGCATCTATTCGGGTTTCGACATCGAGATCGCCAAGATGATGTCCGCCTCCCTGGGCTTCGCGCCCAGGACGATCGAGTTCAAGACGATCGCCTCGGCCAACCGCGAGACCGCCCTCAAGAACGGCCAAGTCGACATCTACGTCGGCACCTACACCATCAACGCCCCGCGCAAGCGGCAGGTCGGCTTCGCCGGCCCGTACTACGTGGCCGGACAGCGGCTGCTGGTCCGCGCCGACGAGACCGGCATCCACGGCCCCCAGGACCTCGCCGGGAAGACGGTCTGCTCCGCCGCCGGATCGACCCCGTTGCAGCGCATCCAGGAGAACTACCCGGAGACCAGGGCGGTCGCGTACGACACCTACTCGGTCTGCGTCGACAAACTCCTCACCCTCCAGGTGGACGCGGTCACCACCGACGACACGATCCTGCTGGGCTACGCGGCGAAGGACCCCGACGAGCTGAGGGTGGTCGGCAAGGCCTTCTCCCAGGAGCCGTACGGCATCGGCGTCCCGAGGAGCGACCACGCGCTCCGCTTCGCGCTCGACGACGCCCTCGCCGCCAACGAGCGGAACGGCAACCGGAAGAAGGCGTACGAGGCGACCCTCGGCCTGTCCGGGGTGCCCGCTCCGAAGCCGCCGCCGATCGACCGTTACCCGGCGAGCTGAGCCGGTGATGTGCATGCCGCTGCCCTGGTTCGCCCACTGGGTCGCCGGGAGGCAGCGGGGCAGCCCGAAGACGAGGCCGTGGCGGTGGCCGAGCCGGAGCAGGCCCGCCGCCCCCCGGCGGGCGCTAATCCCGCAGCGGCACGTCGACGTATGAAGGGTCCTCGGCCGGGGAGGAGAGGGTGAGCTTCGCCCCGTCCGGGTTGTGCTCGATGTACAGCGGGTCGACGGTGTCGACGACCAGCGCGAGCCGGTGCCCCGCCGGCACGTCGTACGACGTCGAGATCAGGTCCAGATTCACCCCGAACGGCTTGCCGGGTGTCTTGTCGTGGAAGGTGAACGGCGCGTTGGTGACCAGCTTCCCGATGCCCAGCTGGTTCACGTCGTAGAGATAGGCGATGGCGGTGCCGCTGCTGTGGGTGCTGGTGACCGTGGTGTGCAGCTTCGCGGTGCCGCGGATGCGCTGGTCCGTGGCGTACTTCTCGGACTGCCAGACGGAGGCGAAGGACCGGGGCAGCAGCGGGACCGAGGTGAGGGGCGGGAGCTTGAAGAACTGCTCCATCATGCTGGACAGGACGCTGATGCCGCCGCTCGCACCGGAGTCGGTGTTCGCGGAGATCCGGTGGGTGCCGCCGAGCGGGATCCGGCGGCTTCCGGACGGTACGGACCTCCAGTCCGGGTAGCTCTCGTAGGCACCGGTGGAGCGGGACTTGAGCTGCACGGGCTGCTCACGGTCGATGCCGTTGTCCACGCCCTTGAGGTAGTGGTCGAACCAGCGGTGGGCGTTCGACCAGGTGTCGTTGGGCAGACCGAACAGACCGAGGCCCTCGGCCGTCGCGTGGTCGCCCGGCCGGAACTCCAGCCGCTTGGGCCCCTTGAGCTTCTCGTAGAAGTCGGCGTACTGATTGGGCGGGAAGATGCTGTCGCCCCAGGCGTTGCCCATCATGATCGCCGCACCGTTGGCGTTGATCCGGTCGAGGTAGGTCCCGGGGGACCGCTTGCGGCCCCAGGCGGTGAACTCGTCCTCCGCGTCGAGGTTGGAGCCGAGGAAGTCCTTGGTCACGCGCTGGAATTCGGGGCTGGGCCGTCCGGTGACCTGGCCGAGCCCGACGAGGAGGCTTGCCGCCTGGAGGCTCTGGGTGCGGTTGCTGTAGATGGAGCCCGGGAGGTCCGCCCATCCGCTCATCGAGACCACGGCCTTGACGCGCTTGTCGAAGCCGGCGGCGAGCAGACAGATGCCCGCGCCGTACGACATTCCGGCCATTCCGATCCGCTCGGGGTCGGCCGGGGTGTTGGCCAGGGCCCAGTCGATGACCTTGGAGACGTCGGCGACGTCCGGCGGTCCGGCCACCTCGATATAGCCACCGGACTGCCAGAAGCCGCGCACGTTGTAGCTGACGACGACATAGCCGGCCTCGGCGAGCTTCTTCGCCTGGACCAGGTACTGGGCCTGCGGCATGCCCCAGCTCGTGGGCAGCACCAGGACGGGGCGGCGGCGTGTGCCGTCCGCGTCGCCCGGGGCGACCACATTGGCCTTGAGGACGGTGCCGCCGTCGCCCTCGATGTCGACGAACCTGACGGTCGGGCTTTTCGGTGCCGCGTCGGCCCGGGCCGCTTGAGCGGGGGCGGCCCGGGGCGGCTCGGCCTGGGCGGGAGGAGCGATCGCGAACGCGGTCCCGGCGAGTAAAGCCGCGGCGACGGTGCCCGTGGCGGAGGTGCGCAGGACGTTGCGAGGGTGTCCCATGGTCAGCTCCTGACGGCGTGCCGACTCCTGTACCGGCACACGTCTGTTGGGTGAGCAGACGCTAACCCAAAGCCTTACCGACGGTAATGGTGGCGTAAGTTACGTGAGAGTAACAATTGTTGAAGTCCTGATCGGCGCAGGTGCCTCGGCTGCCTCGGCCGTGTCGGCCGTTCGCCCGGTGCTGGTGCTGTGACCGGGAAGGTTCACCGGCTCGCGACGCCCGGCACGGCACTCCCCCAGCTACCGCTGGGTTGGGCTCCCCCCGGCCGAAGGCTGGGGGAGTGCCCCCACGCTGCGTTGTCGGAGTCGCCCGGGTATGCCCAGTACGAGGGCGATCTCCCCCGGACTCCGTCCGGGGGCACCCCCACCGCCGTGCGATGCACCGCACCGGACGCCGCGAGCTTCCCGGCAACCCTTCCCGGTCACAGCACTACGAGGTGCGGGCAGCGGGGGCCGGGGTGGTGGCGGCGCGGGTGACATCGGCGACGAGCTCGACCACATCGGGTCCGTACGCCTGGGAGTTGACGACCTTCAGCAGCAGACAGAAGGTGTTGCCTCCGTGCTTACGGGCCAGCTTGGCGTGGTGGCGTGCGAGATAACGGGCCGCGGCGTGGTTGGCGTTGGACGCCTGGCCGCAGGCGAGGAAGACCGGACGCGCCTCCTGTCCCGCGGTCAGCCGGGCCAGCAGGACGTACTCCACCGAGCCGCGCTCCATCCGGTACTGCTCGCTGCCGATCTGGAAGGCCCCGCGGTCCGGTCCGGGCTCGTCGTCCGTGTTCACCCTGACGCCGGGCAGCAGCGATTGCAGATGGGCGGCCATACGGTGGTTCGACACGGGCCCGCCCAGACATATCTCGGTGCGCTCGCCGAACCCCTGCTGGGCCGCGTCATGGGCCACCACCTCCGGATGTGCGCCGCAGTCCTTGATGAGGGCGGAGAGCTCCAGCAGGGCGAAGACATCGCGCCGGGCGACGCTCCAGTCCCCGCCGCTCACATGGCGGTTGATCACCAGGAGGCATGCGGAGTTGTCCGGCAGCCCGAAGAAGCGCTGCTTGCGGCGGAGCTTGCGCCGCCACAGGTACGTACGGGTGAACCAGCCGATCGCCGCGGCGACTCCGGTGGCGATCACGCCGAGGACGATATTGCGCACGTCGTCGTTCATGGCCGGGGATCGTAGCGGTGCACGGACCGGTGTTCGAAACCGGTGGAGATGCTGACGGAGCCGACACGGCGCCGTTAGGCTGCCGGAACTGCCGCTCTGTGGAGGTATGGATGACGCGTCGTGGCCCTCGTCCCGTTCGCACAGCCGCCGCACGGAAGATCTCCCTGCTCGCCGTCACCGCCGCCGTGGCGTCCCTCGCCGCCGCGGCCCCGCCGGCACCCTCCGGCGGGAGCGAGGCCCGTACGCCCGCCAAGTCGCCGGTCGCGGTGGGGCACGGCGGCGCCGTCTCCAGCGTGGACCCGGACGCGTCGGCAGCCGGTATCGAGGTGCTCGAGCACGGCGGCAACGCGGTGGACGCGGCCGTCGCCACCGCGGCGGCCCTGGGCGTCACCGAGCCGTACTCGGCGGGTGTCGGCGGCGGAGGCTACTTCGTCCACTACGACGCGAAGCACCGCACGGTCCGTACGATCGACGGCCGCGAAACCGCGCCGCGCAGCGCGGACGAGGACCTCTTCCTGGAGAACGGCAAGCCGGTACCGTTCGCCGAGGCCGTCACCAGCGGGTTGGGCGTCGGCACCCCCGGTACGCCCGCCACCTGGGAGGCGGCGCTGGACGCCTGGGGCAGCAAGTCCCTCGGCCAGGTGCTGAAGCCCGCCGAACGGCTCGCCCGTGACGGCTTCACCGTCGATGAGACCTTCCGGCAGCAGACCGCCGACAACGAGGCGCGGTTCCGGGACTTCCCGGCGAGCGCGGAGCTGTTCCTCCCGGGCGGCGCCCTGCCGGTGGTCGGCTCGGCCTTCACCAACCCGGATCTGGCGCGGACCTATGCCCGGCTGCGGAAGGAGGGTGCGGACTCCCTCTACAAGGGGGAGTTGGCCCGCGACATCGTCCGTACGGTGCGCAAACCGCCCGTGGCGCCCGGAGCGCGGCGCGTGGTGCGGCCGGGCGACCTGAAGGAGTCCGACCTGCGGGCGTACGCGACGAAGGCCCAGGCCCCCAGCCGGACGTCCTACCGGGGGCTGGACGTCCACGGCATGGCGCCCTCCTCCTCCGGAGGTACGACGGTCGCCGAGGCGCTCAACATCCTGGAGCGCACGGGTCTTTCCCGGCTGAGCGACCAGGCCTATCTGCACCGGTTCATCGAGGCGAGCCGGATCGCGTTCGCCGACCGGGGCCGGTGGGTCGGCGACCCGGCCTTCGAGGACGTTCCCACGTAGGGGCTGCTGTCGCAGCGGTTCGCCGATGCCCGGGAGTGCCTGATCAAGGACGACGCGGTGCTTACGAGCCCTGTCGCACCGGGCGACCCGCGGAAGCCCGGCCGCGGCTGCGACAGCGGAGGCAACGCCGCGCCGACGACGTACGAGGGTGAGAACACCACACATCTGACGGTGGCCGACAAGTGGGGCAATCTCGTCGCCTACACCCTCACCATCGAGCAGACCGGCGGCAGCGGCATCACCGTGCCGGGCCGGGGTTTCCTGCTCAACAACGAGCTGACCGACTTCTCCTTCGCCCCCGCGGACCCGGCCGTGCACGACCCGAACCTGCCCGGTCCGGGCAAGCGGCCGCGCTCCTCGATGTCCCCCACGATCGTGCTCGACGGCGGGAAGCCGGTGCTGGCCGTGGGCTCTCCGGGCGGCGCCACCATCATCACCACGGTGCTGCAGACCCTGACCGGCCATCTGGACCGGGGCCTGCCGCTGGTCGACGCGATCGCCGCCCCGCGTGCCAGCCAGCGCAACGCGGCCACCACCGAACTCGAGCCGGGCCTGTGGAACAGCCCGCTGAGGCCCCGGCTCGAAGCGCTCGGCCATGTGTTCAAACTGAACCCGGAAATCGGGGCCGCCACAGGAGTGCAGCGCCTGCCGGACGGCCGCTGGCTCGCCGCCGCGGAAAAGACCCGCAGAGGCGGGGGCGCCGCGATGGTGGTGGCCCCGCACGGGCGGCCGTAACGCGGCCCAGCAACCCCGCAGGGACAGCCGTAACCCCGCACGGGCGGCCGAAGCCCCGCGGGGACGGCCATCAGGGCGGGTCACGCAGGGTCCTCCGTAGGGGCGGCGCGCCGCCGAGCCGTCGTATACGACTCACCGTGCACCCATGGCGTCCGTCAACTGTGCGGCTTCTGAAAACTGCCCGTAGCACAGTCGTCACTCCCGCCTAACACGACGGGTGTCGAATGCCTTGCAGACCCCGGGGCTCCCCCGGCCCAGGGGAGAGGGGCGGGCAATGCTGGACGGGCAACTCCCCGAAGAAGTCGCGGAGTTCGCGGACTATCTGCAGACACTGCTGGAAGCGCTCGATCCGGAGTCGGGCTGGTACGGGGTCTTCGCCCAGCGCGATCCCGAGGGCATCCGGGCGTGTCTGGAGGGCCGTGAGGTGCTGCCCTGGGACGTCGTCGACGCCCTCCTCCAGGACGTGGCCGTACGTCACGGCCCCTCGGCCTCCGAAGGGGAGCGTCTCCGCGCCGAGCGGCTGCACCGGGCTTCGGTCGCGGCCCACGACCTCCGCGGCGGAGGCCGTGACGCGCTGCAGGACCGGCTCGATGTGATGCTCCGGGAACGGCAGTACGCGGCCGCGCGCGAACGGGAGTTGTCGGCGGCCCTGGCCTCCAGTGGCGGAGTACCACCGTCGGACTCCGAGGGCTTGGCCACGGATCTGGCCTGGGCCCGCGACGACCTCGAGCGGGCGACCGCCCGCTGCGAGGAGATCCGGGCCCGCCTCGCGGTACTGGACCGGGCGGAGCCGCCACCCGACGAGCGGCCGACCGCCGCGCCCGCCGCACCCTTGAGGGGAGCCCGGTTCGCGGGGCTCGACGACGTCGCCGAGGACCTCGCGCCCGCCGCCCCCGTGGTCCCCGAAGCACCCGCCCCCGCACCTGCCCCCGCTCCCGCCAAGCCGCGCGGTGCCCGCTTCGCCGGAGCGTACGACGCCGCGGAGGAGGAGCGGGCCCCGCGCGCCCCGCGGGCACCGAAGCGAGCGGCCCGCGCCGATGCCGCACCGCGAGCCGCCCGCGCCGATGCAGCACCGCGGAAGGCCGGCCCCGAAGCCGGTGCCGCGGCCCGGCGCGAGACGGTCGAGACCGTCGAACGGCTCGCCTCCCTCCGCGCCTCCGGCCGGAGCGGAGAGGCGTACATCGTGCTCTGCGAGGCCGCGGCGGGCCCGGCCGAGCGCTTGCCGCTGCTCCTCGCCGGGCTCGAAGGCGCCGGGCTCGCCGCCGATGTGGCGACCCTCCTGTGGGAGGCGGCCTGCCTGCCGCCGCCCGCTCTGGCCGCCACGGCCGCGGCGCTCACGGACGCGGGACGGACCGAGGACTGCGGCGTGCTGCTGCGCCAGGCCGTGGCCCGCCCGGCGCCCGAGGTCGCGGGCACCGTCCTCGCCCTCCACTCCACGAGCCGTGCCTCCGAGGCGGAGATCGTGCTCGCCGCGCTGCTGCGCACCCGTACGGCCGAGGAGGCGGCGCGGGTGGCGGAGAGTGACCCCGGGGCGCTCGTACCGCTGCTGCTGACCGCCGCCGACGCGGTGTCCCGGCACTGTCACCGGGGCCTGGCCCACGCCCTGCGGATGGCCGGCCTCCCCGGAGCGCCCGGTGTGGCCTGACCCGTCCCGCTGTGGCCCGTTGCGGTAGGAAACCCTGATCGACTGCGCCGCGTGACGGCGATGGTCTTGCCACGGTGCGTGACGGGGCTTACGTTCCATCTACGTTCTGCGTCTACGTGCGTAGAGGCTCTCCGACGTCAGCGGGGAGCGGGATTTCCCGCCCCGCACAGCGCAGTGAAGGAGCACCTCATGGCCCATGTCGTCCGCGCCGCACTGGTCCAGGCCTCCTGGACCGGCGATACCGAGTCCATGATCGAGAAGCATGAGGAGCATGCCCGGGAAGCCGCCCGCCAGGGCGCCGGAGTGATCGGCTTCCAAGAGGTCTTCAACGCCCCGTACTTCTGCCAGGTCCAGGACCCCGAGCACTACCGGTGGGCCGAGCCCGTGCCCGACGGCCCCACCATCCGCCGGATGCGGAACCTCGCACGCGAGACGGGCATGGTGCTCGTCGTCCCCGTCTTCGAGGTCGAGCAGTCCGGCTTCTACTACAACACCGCAGCCGTGATCGATGCCGACGGCACCGTCCTGGGCACCTATCGCAAACACCACATCCCGCAGGTCAAGGGCTTCTGGGAGAAGTACTACTTCAAACCGGGGAATCTGGGCTGGCCCGTCTTCGACACCGCCGTCGGCAAGGTCGGCGTCTACATCTGCTACGACCGTCACTTTCCCGAGGGCTGGCGGCAGCTGGGCCTGAACGGGGCGCAGCTCGTCTACAACCCGTCCGCCACCTCCCGCGGCCTGTCCGCCTACCTGTGGCAGCTGGAGCAGCCCGCCGCGGCCGTGGCCAACGAGTACTTCATCGCCGCGATCAACCGTGTCGGGCAGGAGGAGTACGGCGACAACGACTTCTACGGCACCAGCTACTTCGTCGACCCGCGGGGCCGGTTCGTCGGCGAGGTCGCCAGCGACAAGGCGGAGGAACTCGTCGTCCGGGACCTGGACTTCGACCTGATCGACGAGGTCCGCCAACAGTGGGCGTTCTACCGCGACCGGCGCCCCGACGCCTACGAAGGCCTGGTGCAGCCATGACCTCCCTGCCCCCGTCCTCCTCCCACCAGGCGCTGCTGGGCCACCACCGGTCCGTGATGCCCGACTGGCTCGCCCTCTACTACCGCGATCCCCTGGAGCTCACCCATGGCGAGGGCCGCCACGTGTGGGACGCCGAGGGCAACCGCTATCTCGACTTCTTCGGCGGCATCCTCACCACCATGACCGCCCACGCCCTGCCCGAGGTCACCAAGGCCGTCACCGAGCAGGCCGGGCGCATCATCCACACCTCCACGCTCTACCTCAACCGCCCCATGGTGGAGCTGGCCGAGCGCATCGCCGCTCTCTCCGGCATCCCGGACGCACGGGTCTTCTTCACCACCTCCGGCACCGAGGCGAACGACGCCGCGCTGCTGCTCGCCACCACCTTCCGGCGGTCGAACCAGATTCTGGCGATGCGCAACAGCTACCACGGCCGCTCCTTCTCCACCGTGGGCATCACCGGCAACGCCGCCTGGTCGCCCACCGGCCTGTCCCCGCTCCAGACGCTCTATCTGCACGGCGGCATCCGCACGCGCGGCCCGTTCGCCCAGCTGTCCGACGCGCAGTTCGTCGAGGCCTGCGTCGCCGACCTGGAGGACATGCTCGGCCAGACCCAGCACCGCTCGGTCGCGGCGCTGATCGCCGAACCGGTCCAGGGTGTCGGAGGGTTCACCGCCCCGCCCGACGGACTGTTCGCCGCCTTCCGCGAGGTGCTCCAGCAGCACGGCATCCTCTGGATCTCGGACGAGGTGCAGACCGGATGGGGCAGGACCGGCGAACACTTCTGGGGCTGGCAGGCCCACGGCCGGAACGGGCCGCCGGACATGCTCACCTTCGCCAAGGGCATCGGCAACGGCATGTCCATCGGCGGCGTCGTCGCCCGCGCCGAGGTGATGAACTGCCTCGACGCCAACTCCATCTCCACCTTCGGCGGCAGCCCGGTCACCATGGCCGCGGGCCTGGCCAACCTCGCCTATCTGCTGGAACACGACCTCCAGCGCAACGCCCGGCGCGTCGGGGGACTGCTGATCGAACGGCTGCGAGCCGTCGCCGCCGGGCTCCCGGTCGTCCGGGAGGTGCGCGGCCGCGGCCTGATGATCGGTATCGAGCTGATCGACGCCGACGGCTCCCCCTCGCCGCACGCCGCGACCCTCGCCCTCGAATACGCCCGGGAGAACGGGCTGCTCATCGGCAAGGGAGGCCGCGAGGGCAACGCCCTGCGCATCGCCCCGCCGCTCAGCCTGAGCATCGCCGAGGCCGAGGAAGGCGCGGAGATGCTCGGAGCGGCCCTCCAGCGCGTGCAGTCCGAGACGGAGGGGGAGCTTCTGCCCTGACCCCGCGGGCCGGCCCGGCCCGCCCCCCTCAGGCGTCCTGGGCGGCCTCGAAGGCCTCCACCGCGTCCCGCCACGCCTGCGGGACGGGGATGGAGTGCTCGTCGACGGCGTTGTAGGCGATCATGGCGGAGGTCCCGGTCGCCGCCAGGGCACCGTCGCCCTCACGCCACACCGCGTACTCGAAGTCGAACGACTTGCCGCCGAGCCGGGAGATCCGGATGCCCACGCAGACCGGATCGCGGAAGCGGAGCGGCTGGAAGTACTCGAACGCGATCCGGCCCACCACGAACCCGCGGGGGCCGTCGACCTCTTCCTTGAGGACATCGATCTGGTACGTGGCACGGGCGCTCTCCGCCCACCGCAGATACGCCACGCTGTTGACGTGTCCGAGCATGTCCACGGCGTGGAAGGGCACATCGAAGCGCGTCACGCAGCGGAAGCGCGACAGGTCGTGGTTGGTCGACTCCGGCACCGGGTCAGTCCTCCGTGTCATCCGTGGTGTCCCCGCCGCGGCCGGCCGTCGCTCCCACGGCGATGGTCTCGGCCACCTGGGCTTTGCGCACGGTCAGTTCACGCTGTTCGCGCTCCGCCGTCCGCGCGATATTCTCGTCCCTGGCCATCAGCGCGTCCAGGTCGTACGTCGCGTACTCGACCAGCCCAAGCTGCTCGTAGGCAGCCGCCACCTGCTCGCTCCACAGGCCGATGTCGCGCAGCGCCGGTACCACCCGGCTGAACAGCAGACTGCGGAACGCCCTCATCGACGGTGAGCTCTCGACCGTGGCCACACAGTCCGCCCGGTCGAGCCCCAGGGCCTCCCACATCTCGTCGCCGCGGAACCTCCGGAACAGCAGCCGGGACCCCTCGATGACGAACTCCTGCCGGTCCTTCAGCTCGGCGCTGGACAACTCCCCGTAGAGCCTGCGCAACGACAGCCGTCCGAAGGCGACATGGCGGGCCTCGTCCTGCATCACATACGCCAGAAGGGCGTGCGGCAGCGGAGCCGTACCGCCGGCCGTCGCATCGCGCAGCAGCCCGAACGCGGCAAGCGCCAAGCCCTCGATGAGCACCTGCATGCCCAGATACGGCATGTCCCACCGGGAGTCGGCGAGCGTCTGCTCCAGCAGTTCACGCAGGGCGGGATTGATCGGATAGAGGAGTCCGAGCTTGTCGTTGACGAACCGGGAGTACGCCTCCATGTGCCGCGCCTCGTCGACCACCTGGGTGCTGGCGTAGAACTTCGACTCCAGATCCGGCACCGTCTCCACGATCCGCGAGGCGCACACCAGAGCACCCTGCTCACCGTGGAGGAACTGGCTGAACTGCCAGGCCGTGGTGTGCAGAAAGAGATCGGAGACAAAACGCCGGTCGTGGCCGAACCGCTCCCAGGTGCGGGAACCGTATATCGGCAGCAGCTTCTCCGGCTGACCCAGCGGATTGCCGCGGTCGACCTCCAACTCCCAGGGGATGCGGCTCGCCGCATCCCACTGCCGCTCCTTGCCCCGCTGGTAGAGCGCCATCAAACGCTCGTCGCTGACGTCGTATTCCCAGGTCATCCGGGCTTCTCCGGTGGCCGGCACCTGAAGGGTCGGCGCTTCGGCGTCCGTCAGCTCCACCGTGTGCATATCCATCGTCATCCTCGGCTTCCGGTCTGTGTCGCCAGCGTGCTGTGCAGCGCCTCGAGGTACGGGGCCGGGTGCTCCCGGAAGCAGAAATGGCCCCCGGGCACGGGCCGCAGGGAGAACTCCGCCGTGGTCCACCGCTGCCATCCGCCCATCGTCTCGCCGGGGCGGAAGGGGTCGTCGGTGCCGTACAGGCCGAGCACCGGTACGTCGACCACGGGTGGTTCGCCCGGTGACTCTCCCTCCAGCAGCGCCAGATCCAGACGGCCCGCTGCCATGACAGCGGCAGGCTCGGTGGCGGCCGGCCCCGCGGGGAGGGTCTTCCGCAGCGCCCGGGCAGCCGCGGCCAGCAGAGCGTCGGTACTGCCGTCCAGCTGCCCGAGCAGATGCGGTGGCGGGCAGCAGGAGACCACCAGCCGGGCGGGGGATTCCGGCTCCGTCGCGGCCAGCTCCGCCACCAGCCGGTGAGCGAGCAGCGCACCGAAGCTGTGCCCGAGCACGCCGTAGCGGCGTACCGGCTCCGACCCCAGAGAGAGCCGGACCTGCGCGGCGAGGGCGGCCACCGCCGCCGGGACGGTGGTGGCCGGGGGCTCACGGCGCAGCTGTCCCCGGCCCGGCAGATCCAGCCCCACCAGCCGCAGGCCGGGCCCGGCCGAGCGGTGGAGCCGGGCATAGGCCAGCCCGGTGCCGCCGGCGTACGGTACGCAGAAGAGCGTGGTCATGCGGGCCGGGCGGGCAATTCGCGGGCCAGCAGCTCGGCCAGCCCCAGCAGGGTCGGCTGGTCCGCGAGGGTCTCGGCGCTCAGATGGACCCCGATGTCCCCGGCGATGCGGTCGCCGATCTCCAGGGCGAGCAGGGAGTCCACGCCCAATTCGCCGATGGGCCGGTCGTCGGGCACCGGTTCGGTGGCGTCGAGCTCCAGGCCCTCACGGATCAGGGCGATGAGATAGTCCAGGGCGGCTCGTCGGACCGCGTCCGGGTCCAGGGCCAGCGCCTCTTCCTGAAGGGTCGTCAACAATGCGGCAGCAGTCACATCAACCTCCGTCGATCCAGTAACGGCGCTTCTCGAAGGGATAGGAGGGGAGCCGGACCCGGTGCGTGGGCTCCCCGTTGATCGCGCGCAGCCGCAGATCGCCACCGAGGACGTGGTGAACGCAGGCAGCGGTGAACAGCGATTCGAGGTCCACCAGGTCCAGAGGGACGGAGGGTTGGGTGCCGGGAGCGGAGGGGAAGTGGGCGCGCGTGATCTGTTGACGGCCGGCGGGCCCCGGGGTGGTCTCCTCCTCCCCGGGCCGGTCCTCGACGCGGATCGGCACGCCCCAGCCGCGGAGCGTCGCGGCCACGGCGCGGACGCTCGGCGCCTGCCCAGCGCGGGGCCTGGAGTCGGTGTGGGTGGTGAGGGTCACGCGGGGGTCGGGGGCCGGGATCGCGGCGGTGGGCGGGGGCGGGTCGGTGAGCCACTTCTCGAGCTTTCCGAGCAGCTCGGGCAGGGACGCGGCATGGAAGGCGGCGCGACGCGGGAATCCGGTGCGGTGTTCGCTCAACGTACCGGCCACCGCCGTCAGGTCCCATGCCGCCGGGTCCGGTGCCGCCCGGTCCGGCCCGCAGCCGCTCAGGGCCTCGGCGAGCCGGGCGACCGCCTCCCGCAACGCCTCGTCCGTCCGGGCGGATACGGGGACGATCACCCGTCGGCCGGGCCGCTCCGGCGACCGTTCCCGCGGTGGGGCCTCCTCCAGGACGACATGGACATTGGTGCCGCTGAATCCGAAGGAACTGACGCCCGCGGCGCGTGCGGTGCCGCCCCGCGGCCAGTCCAGCGGCTCGCTCGCCACGGCCAGCCGGCTGCCGGCCCAGTCCGCCTTCGCGGTGGGTCCGGCCGTCAGCGGCAGGGGCGGGAACTCGGCGTGTTCCAGCGCGAGCACGGTCTTGATCAGCCCCGCGATACCGGCCGCGGCCTCCAGATGACCGATGGACGCCTTGACCGACCCGATCCGCAGCACCTCTCCCTCCGGCCGCGCGTCCCCGTACACCGCACCCGCCGCCGCCAGTTCGATGGCGTCGCCGAGCGGGGTCGCGGAGCCGTGTGCCTCCAGATAGCCGATACGGGACGGGTGCAGCCCGGCGTCGCGCAGCGCGTCGGTGATGACCTCGCGCTGGGCGAGGCCCGAGGGAGCGGTGATCCCGTTGCCGGGACCGTTGTGGTTCAGGGCGCTGCCCCGGATGACGGCGCGGACCGGCAGTCCCTGGCGCCGCGCGTCGGACAGCCGGACGAGTACGGCCACCCCGCAGCCTTCGCCGCGTACGTAACCGTCGGCCGAGCCGTCGAAGGGCCGGCACCTGCCGCTGGGGGAGAGCACCCCGAGCCGTTCCAGCGCCTCGGTCGGCCGGCTGTCGAGCACCAGGTTCACCCCGCCGACGGCGGCCCGCTCGCACTCGCCGCGGCGCAGCGCCTGGACCGCGAGGTGGACGGCGGTGAGCGAGGACGAGCAGGCGGTGTCGAAGGCCACGCTGGGGCCGCGGAAGCCCAGATGGTACGAGACGCGTCCGGCGGCCGCCGCCGGGCTCGCCCCGACACCGGTGAACCGGGAGAGTCTGCCCTGTTCGGCGACGCGTGCGTAGTCCGCCGAGGAGATCCCCACATAGACCCCGGTGCGGGAGCCGCGCAGGGACCGCGGGGCGAACCCGGAATCCTCCAGCGCGGCCCATGTCGCCTCCAGCAGCAGACGGTGCTGTGGGTCCATGGCGCGGGCCTCGGGTGCGCTCACCTCGAACAGCGGGGCGTCGAAGCACTCGACGCCGTCGAGCGCGCCGAGCCGCAGGGAGGGCCACTCGCCGTCCCGCAGGCCGAGCAACTCGCGTCGTTCCGGGGGGAGTTCGCCGGTGGCGTTCCGGCCGCCGCGCACCAGCTCCCAGAACGCGTCCGCGTGGTGGGCCCCGCCGGGGAACCGGCACGCGACGCCGACGACAGCGATGGGCTCGGCCGGATCCGCGACCCGTCCGTGCCCCTTCGCCACCGGTCCGGGCACCTCCTCCGTCGCCCTCCCCTCCGCGACCGCCGCGCGGCGTCGCAGCTCCGTCGCGAGGCCGTTGACGGTGGGCTGGTCGAAGAGCAGGCCGGCCGGGACCTCCTGGGCGAGCCGGTCCTGTACGAGGGCGGCGACCTCGACCGTGCCGAGGGAGTCCAGCCCGAGTTCCGTCCAGGGAAGATCGCGGTCGACCGTGTCGGCGGGCACCGTGAGGACGGCCGCCACCGCCTCCGCCACGGTGTCCGGCACCGACGGCTGCGGACGCACACCGGCGGACTCCCCGGACTCCCCGGACTCCACGGGCTCCAGGGGGTCCACGGATTCCACGGGCTCCACCGGCCCCGGCCCCGGCGCCGTGCGGGTCTGCCCGCCGGCGCCGAAGTCCGTCCGGTGCAGTTCCTTCAGCGCCGCTCTGCGCAGCACATCGCGGCACAGTGAGCGGCGCACCTTGCCGCTGCTGGTCTTGGGCACCGCGCCCGGGGGCACGATCACGGCGAGGCGGAGGCTCACACCGCAAGCGGCGGACACGGCGGCGCGCACCTGCCGTGCCGTGTCGGCGAGTTGCTCCTCCGAGAGGTCGGGGCGGCGTGCTTCGGCCACCACCGTCACTTCCTCGCCGTGGACTCCCTCCCGGGCGAAGGCGGCAGCGCAGCCGGGCCGCAGCAGGGGCGCGGCACGCCACGCCGCCGCCTCCACCGCCGCCGGTGCGACGTTGCGGCCGCGGACGATGATCAGGTCCTTGATCCGGCCGATCACCACCAGCTGCCCGTCGTGCAGATAGCCCAGGTCGCCCGTGCGGAGGTAGGGGCCGCTGCCGTCGGCGAGCCGGGCGCCGAACACCTCCTGGCTCTCCTCGGGCCGCCCCCAGTACCCGGCGGCCACGCTGGGCCCGCGCAGCCAGATCTCCCCCTCCTCGCCGTCGGCGGCCACGCGCCGCTCGGCCGGATCCACGATGCGGACGTCGTGGCCGCGCGGCTCCCCGCTCGCCACCTCCTGCCGGCCGGGGACGACCAGCGGCTCCCGGCGGGCGGGTGTCCCGGCAGCCATCAGGGTGCATTCGGCCATGCCGTAACAGGCGAGGAAGGCCTTCCGGCGGAACCCCGCCGGGCCGAAGGTCCCGGTGAACGCGTCCAGGGTCTGCGGGCGCAGCATCTCGGCCCCGTTGAACGCCACCTGCCAGGCGCTCAGATCCAGGCCCTCGAGATCCTCGGACCGCGCCTTGCGGGCGCACAGCGCATAGGCGAAGTCCGGCCCGCCGCTCGTGGTCGCCCCCGTCCGGGACACCAGGCGCAGCCAGGACAGCGGATCCCGGAGGAAGGCGAGCGGCGAGCTGAGGTGTACGGGGAAGCCGCGGTACAGCGGGGTGAGGATGCCGCCGATGAGACCCATGTCGTGGTACGGCGGCAGCCAGATGACCCCGGTCGATTCGGCGGTGTGGCCGAACGCGGAGTCGATCACCTCCAGGTTGGCCAGCAGATTGCCGTGGCGGACGACCACGCCCTTCGGATGCCCGGTGCTGCCGGAGGTGTACTGCAGGAAGGCGGTGGACTCCGCCTGCGGGCGGGCGAGCCGGTCCTCGGCCGCGGGGTCGGTGAGCCGGTCGGTGGCGATCACCCGTAGCCCGGTGGCCCCGGCCGCGGCCAGCGCGTCGGTGACCCACTGCGCCAGGTCGGCCGTGGTGCACACCAGCTCGGCTCCGCAGTCGCGGATGGTGGCGGTCAAGGACGCCCACTGGTCCGGCCCCTGGGGCGGGTAGGCGGGCACCGGCAGCACGCCCGCATACAGGCATCCGAAGAACGCGGCGATGTAGTCGGCCGACGGCGGCGGGTAGAGCAGTACGGCACGGCGGCCGGCCGGCCGGCCGCCGTCGAGCAGTCCTGCCGCCACACAGCGGGCGCGGGTGTCCAGCTCCCCATAGGTGAGGTGCTGTTCCTCCTCGCCGTGCTCGGTCGGATGGTGCAGGACGTAGCCGGTCCGGCCGGGAGTGCTCGCGGCCCGTATCCGGGCCATGTCCACCAGACTGGACACAGGTGTGCGGCGGTCGGCGGCATGGTCGGGGATGCTCCAGCCCGATCCGCTCACGCGCCCTCCCCGAGGGCCGTACGGACGGGAGTGCCCGATTCCCGCAGCTTCTCGGGGTGGAAGGGCGACCAGTAGAACTGGCTCCAGTAGCTCTCCGCGATGTGCACCCAGGTCCACAACTGGTCCGTGGACTCCAGGAAGTGGTGCGGGCTGACCATCAGCCAGCTGAACACGGCCTGGCTGTCCCGGCAGGAGTCGCAGTGCCCGCTGGTGCAGCAGAAGTGGACGGTCTCCAGATCCGCGGCCCAGGTGTTGAACTTGGGGAGCACGGGATTGCCGTTGCTGATACGGGAGGCGTGGACGGGGTTGCCGGAACTGATGCTCGGGCACACCTCGTACCCGAAGTCCGCCCAGTGGCTGCGGCCGGTGATCATGACCTCGATGGAGTACGGGTGGCTGATCACCGTCTCGGGGTACTTCGCCTGCACCCGCAGCGCCTCGGCGAGCAGTTCACGGGTGCGTGCGACATACAGGGGGTCGTTGGAGTCGTAGCTGCTGTAGAAGTTGAAGTGCAGTCGGTTGCCGTTGTCGCGGATGCGGCGGACGGTCTCCTCGATGTACTCGATGCCGTCCTCGGACAGCGCGTAGATGAAGCCCGCCCGCGGATCGTCACGGTAGTTCTCCAGCGCCGTGTCGAACAGGTCGGTGAAGCGGCGGCCGTTGGGGCGGATGGCCCGCAGCTCGTCGTCGAGCGGCCCGCCGCCGAAGAGGGAGATGGCGACCGTGATGTCCTCGAAGCCGGAACGGGGCAGTGGCTTCAGACCGTTGGTGGAGATCGTCACATACGGCATGGCCTCGCGGTAGACGGCTATCCGGTCGGCAAAGAGGGTCGGTTCGCCGCCGATGAGCAGGGCCGCGTTGACGCCGCGGGCCACCTCGGCGGAGACGAAGCTCCTCAGGTCGGCGACGCTGGTGTTCTCCTTCGCCGACTTCTGGAACTCGTAGGTGAAGAACCAGCAGCCCTTGCAGCGGATGTTGCAGGCGTTGGTCAGGTGGTACTCGGAGACCCGGATTCCGGCGGCGTAGCGGCGTACGGCGTCGAAGCGTTCCCGGAGCTCGGGGTCGGCGGCGAGGAGCTCCCGCATGCGCCGCCCCCAGCCGGTCAGGCCGGGGGCCGCCGCGGAGCGGGTGGGGGACGGAGCGATGGTGACGTCCTGCTTCATACGTGTGAGGTGCCTTCCGGCTGGGCGGGCGCGGGCGGAGCGGGCGTCGCGGGGACGGTCAGCCCCATACGGGCGAGTTCGGGGACGATCCGGGCCACGAAGGCGCTCCGGGCCTCGGCGTTGCTGCGCTGCCGCAGGCCCCACCGCACGTACAGGGGCGAGCGGCGGGAGTCGTCCCTGCCGAACAGGCTGAGGATGAAGGGCCACATCTTGTTCAGCGTGGCCTGCACCTCCTCGTGCCCGCCCTCCTTGCGCATGATCTCGCGTACGATCCGGCGGCCGTGGCCGACGTGGACGTGCTCGTCGCGAATGACCTTGTCGAAGGAGTCGGCCCACGGCCGGTAGCTGCTCTGCGCCATCTCCTTGATGTGGTCCAGCACCGCGTCCTCGCCGATGAAGGAGAACAGGGCGCGCTGCGTCCACGTCTTGATGTTGTGGATGGCGGGGGAGGCGTACAGCCCGCGGTCCAGCAGCTTCTGGTCGAGCATGTGATCGGTGTTGATCCCCAGCCCCTCGAGGACCGCGGCGCCGATCATGTAGTGGTCGACCTCCTCGGCCGCACGCTCACAGCACACCTTGCGCTCGTAGGCGCTGGGCGCGATGGGAAAGAAGATCTGCAGGTAGTCGTCCGCACCGGACAGTTCACCCTCGGTGTGGACCATCATCTGGTGGATGGCCAGCTCCCGGTACTCCTCGGGCATCCGGTGGAATTCCTCGGGGGTCTCCACCACGGGTACGGGCTCGGCAGTCGTCTGCGACATGTGCGTCGTCTCCCTCTGGGCCGTTCAGTGGGTGGAGGATGGGGCGGGCGCTTCGGTGATCGCCGCCTCGATGCTCTGGTGGAACCAGGCGATGGCCTTCTCGTAGCGCCCGAAGGTCAGAGCCGGATTGGCTCCGGAATCCAGCCCGCGCTGGATGGAGAGGAAGCGCTCGGCGTCCTCCCGCTTGACCTTCTGGACGACCTTCAGGCTCTTCTCCCAGGTCTCCTTCTCCGACTCGGATTCATAGAGACGCCGGGCGACCAGCGCGTAGAAATTCATCCTGGTGTGACCGACGCCGTCCGGGTACACATGCCAGACGGCGGCGTGTTCGGGAAGCACCGCGATCATCGTGTTCGGCCAGACGACATAGAGCAGCGTCGACTGCTCGACCAGATCCCATTTGCTCTCGTCGATATGACGCAGCTCGGTGATCTCACGCCGCGGAAGTACACAGCGGATGTGCGGCCCGAAGGCATCGAACTTCGCCACATTCGACAGGAACACCGGGTAAATGGTGGACCGGTGCGTGAACTTGGTGTGGTAGTTCTCCAGGAAGATGTCGAAGGGCAGCTTCCAGTTGACCGGGTGCCGGACCGTCGAGGGCGCCAGAGCCACATAGTCGTCGAGGCCCAGGCCCTGGAGGTCGCTCCCGACCTCGTCCAGCCAGTCCACCAGCTCGTGCTCCGGAGCGTTCCCGTCCGCCTGCACGTAGACGAACCCCGCATGCACCTGCGACCAGAGCTCACGCAGGCCGAACTCGCTCTTGTCGGCGGCGACACCGGGGAATCCGAAGTCATCCGGGACGTGCCGGAGCGCGCCGTCCTGTCCGAAGGTCCAGGCATGGTACGGACACGCGAACGCGTTGGCTTTTCCGCATTCGTCCTCGACGAGAACCGTGCCGCGATGCCGGCAGACGTTCACAAAGGCCCGGATGCGGTCGTCCTTCCCCCGCACCACAAGAATCGGGACCTTGCCCACTTCGAGGGTTTTGAAGGAACCGGCGGACGGGAACTCTGCGATATGGGCGACGGCCATCGGGCGGCGGTACCAGATCCGGTCGAGTTCGGCGTCCAGCCGCTCCGGATCGGTGTAGGCGGCGACCGGGTTGTGGTGCTCGCGGTCCTGGCCGGCCATGTCCGTGGTGCGCTGTTCCTCGAATTCCAGCAGCTCATTGATGATGCGAACTTCGGTGGCGTGATCCATCAATGCTCCTCTCGGACACATGCGGAGAAGGATGGTGATGAAGTGCGTGGCGCCAGGAATGTTGCGCAAATTCCTCGGTGTACGCGGTGATACCGGTAATTGCCGCCGGAAAACGGAGAATGGCGGGCGCGTACAGCGGGTCGCAGATGGATGGGCAGCAGGGGGCCTCGTCCCAGCGAGTCTCAGCAACGAGCGATCCCCGCGTCAACCGTTCGGTTTGCGGTTTCGGTCAACTGTGCGACGCTGTCGTCGCGGCGCCGGACCCCTCGGCGCACGTGCCGCGTTCCCGCTGCGAGACCGCAGGTCGGGCGTGGTCGGCCCGGTCCTCGACGGCGCGCGGGCGGACCGTACCGCCGTGCCGCCCGGGCCCCCCATTTGTGGCTGGTTCTCGTCGTTCCCGTACCACCGGTCGTTTGTAGTGCGTCCCGGTTTGGGTACCCCACGGTAACCTTGTCGCTCATGGAGCTCAGAGCACGGACCCTGTGGCTGCGGACCGAACCCCTTCACGCCGTCGTCTACTTCGACGAACAGTGCCGCGCGATGGGCAGATCGCTGGGCCTCAAGGGCTTCTGGATGGGCTACTTCGCGGCCCGGACGGCACCCATGGGCGCCGTCGAACCGTCGCCGGCCACAGCCGTGCTCGCCGTGTTCGCTCCCGGCATGGTGTCCCGGGCCCTGCCCGCGGCCTGGGAGACCGTGGCCCCGGCGCAGGTGATCGACCAGCGTGCGCACGGCGCCGCGCGGGCCCTGCGCGCTCTCGACCCGGGCATCGACGACCGGGCGGTCAAGCTGTCCGTCCCGATGCTGGAGATGGTGGAACGGGCGCCGGCCGTGGCCCGCCCGCTGTTCACCGCCAACCGCGCGCTGTGCGACCGCGAGGACCCCGTTGAGCAGCTGTGGCAGCTCACCACCGCCCTGCGTGAATTCCGCGGCGACGCTCATGCCGCCGTCCTCGCGGACCACGGCCTGGACGGCTGCGAGGCCCTGTGGCTCGCCGCCGCCACCGACCGCGTCCCCCGGGACGGCATCCGGCTGGACCGCGGCTGGAGCGAAGAGGAGTGGGAGGCCGCCCGGGACCGGCTGCGCTCCCGCGCCCTGCTGGACGCGGACGGAGAAGCCACCGTCCGCGGCCGCGAGGAGCGGCAGCGGATCGAGGACACCACCGACCGCCTGGCCGCGCAGCTGCTGCGCCCGCTGTCCGACCCGGCCTCCGACGCGCTGTTCGCCGCACTGGAGCCCGTGGTCCACACCATCCTGGCCGCGGATGTGCTGCCGTTCCCCAACCCGATCGGGCTGCCCCGCCCCGCCTGAGCCGCGCCCCGCCTGGGCCCCGCCCCGTCCGGACCGTGGGTGTCGGCGTTGCGCCGGACGGGTCCCTCGATGGGGGACATGTGATCGTCTTCCCCGATTGACCGTAAGCGCTTGCCACAGTAGGTGACACGCTTCTACGTTTTTCTCCACGACCGTCGGCCTCTACGGGCGTAGAGCTGCGTAGAGCTGCCGTAACACCCTGTCGAGGGAGTCGTCATGCCCGAGTCCGCGTACGCCGCGCCGGAGCCGGACGACTCGAGCGCCCAGCTTTCGCGGACCCTGGCCGCCGCGGGCATCCCGGCGGGCACCCCATCGCGTACCGCCCTCCGTCCCGAGCCCCGCGGGGCGCGCCGCAAGGCCGGGAGTGAACTGGAAGGAGTGGGAGCATGACCCGCACCGTCATCCGCGGCGGGCTTCTCGTCACCGCCGCCGAGGAGACCCACGCCGACGTCCTCATCGAGGACGGCCGGATCGCCGCCCTCGCCGCTCACGGAAGTGGGTTCGCGCAGACCTGGACCGCCGACCGTACGTTCGACGCCACCGGGAAGTACGTCATCCCGGGCGGCGTCGACGCGCACACCCATATGGAGCTGCCCTTCGGCGGCACCTTTGCCTCCGACACCTTCGAGACCGGAACCCGCGCGGCCGCCTGGGGCGGGACCACGACCATCGTCGACTTCGCCGTGCAGACCAAGGGCCACAGCCTGCGTGAGGGACTCGACGCCTGGTACGCGAAGGCCGACGCCAACTGCGCCATCGACTACGGCTTCCACATGATTCTCTCCGATGTGCACGAGGGCACCCTCAAGGAGATGGACCTGCTGGTGGCCGAGGGTGTCACCTCCTTCAAACTCTTCATGGCCTATCCCGGGGTCTTCTACAGCGACGACGGACAGATCCTCCGCGCCATGCAGCGCTCGTCCGCCAACGGCGGGCTGATCATGATGCACGCCGAGAACGGCATCGCGATCGACGTCCTCGTCGAACAGGCCCTGGAAGAAGGCCGTACGGACCCCCGCTACCACGGGGAGGTCCGCAAGGTGCTGCTGGAAGCCGAGGCCACCCACCGGGCCATCCAGCTCGCACGGGTGGCGGGCGCGCCGCTGTACGTGGTGCACGTATCGGCCGAGGAGGCCGTGGCCGAGCTGGCGCATGCCCGCGACAGGGGCCTCAACGTCTTCGGCGAGACCTGTCCGCAGTACCTCTTCCTGTCCACCGACAACCTCGCCGAGCCGGACTTCGAGGGCGCCAAGTACGTGTGCAGCACGCCCCTGCGGCCGCGTGAACACCAGGCCGCCCTCTGGCGGGGCCTGCGGACCAACGACCTCCAGGTGGTCTCGACCGACCACTGCCCGTTCTGCTTCACAGGGCAGAAAGAGCTGGGCCGCGGCGACTTCTCCAAGATCCCCAACGGTCTGCCGGGGGTGGAGAACCGGATGGACCTGCTGCACCAGGCCGTCGTCGACGGGCATATCTCGCGCCGCCGCTGGATCGAGATCGCCTGCGCAGCACCCGCCCGTATGTTCGGCCTCTACCCGCGCAAGGGCACCATCGCCCCTGGTGCCGACGCCGATGTCGTCATCTACGACCCGCACACCGAGCAGGTCGTCTCCGCAGAGACCCACCATATGAACGTCGACTACTCCGCGTACGAGGGCAAGCGTGTCACCGGCCGGGTGGAGACCGTTCTCTCCCGGGGCGAACCCGTCATCACCGCGGGGGAGTTCACCGGACGGGCCGGCCATGGCCTGTACGTACCGCGCGGCACCTGCCAGTACCTCATCTAGGAGCTGTGCCATGGACTTCGGACTCGTTCTCCAGACCGACCCGCCCGCCTCGGCCGTCGTGGGCCTCATGCGCCGTGCCGAGCGCCACGGCTTCCGCTACGGCTGGACCTTCGACTCCGCCGTGCTGTGGCAGGAGCCGTTCGTGATCTACAGCCGCATCCTGGAGCACACCGACCGGCTCACCGTGGGTCCGATGGTCACCAACCCGGGCACCCGCACCTGGGAGGTCACCGCCTCCATCTTCGCCACCCTCAACGACATGTACGGCAACCGCACGGTCTGCGGCATCGGGCGCGGTGACTCCGCGATGCGGGTGGCGGGCCGCCCTCCCAACACCCTGGCCCGGCTGGGCGAGGCCATCCCCGTCATCCGCGATCTGGCCGAGGGCCGGGAGGCGGTCGTCGACGGCACACCGCTGCGCATCCCCTGGGTGAAGGACGGGAAGCTGCCGGTCTGGATGGCCGCGTACGGACCCAAGGCTCTGGCGCTCGCCGGGCAGAAGGCCGATGGATTCATCCTTCAGCTCGCCGATCCGTTCCTGACGGAGTGGATGATCCGGTCCGTACGGACGGCGGCGGAGGAGGCCGGACGCGACCCGGACTCCCTGACCATGTGCGTGGCGGCGCCCGCCTATGTCGGGGACGACCTGGCCCATGCGCGGGAGCAGTGCCGCTGGTTCGGCGGCATGGTCGGCAACCATGTGGCGGATCTGGTCTCCCGCTACGGTGAGCACTCCGGCCTGGTACCCGAGGCCCTGACCGAGTACATCGAGGCCCGGCAGGGCTATGACTACAGCCACCACGGCCGGACGGGGAATCCGGACACGGCCTTCGTCCCCGACGAGATCGTGGACCGCTTCTGTCTGCTGGGCCCGGCGCAGGCGCATATCGACAGGCTCCGGGCCCTCCGCGAACTGGGCGTCGACCAGTTCGCGGTCTACGCCATGCACGACGCCAAGGAGTCCACCATCGACGCGTACGGCGAGCAGGTGATCCCCGCACTCGCCGACTGAACCGCTGGGCCGCGCGCCCCGGCCCGCCGCGCCTCCGGCCCCGCACGGCCCGTTCGATTACCGTCCCCGGTCCTGCGCTGTCCTGCGCCGTCCCCGCGAACGAACGGCCCTCCATGACCGACGCTCCCCCTGCCCGGGGACCAGGTCCCGCCCCCCAACTCACCTACACCGACGGCCGGGTGGAACTCCCGGAGGGCACTACCGACGGCCCCTCGCCGTCGGCAGCCGTAGTCGGCGAGGGGCTGGGGCCGGCTGCCGCCGTGGTGCTGTAACACGGCGCAGATGCTGCCGCTCGGCCGGGAGGACGGACGGCAGCGGCTCTGACCGCAGATCAAAAGCGGAGGTGCCCGGCCCGTGTGGGTGGGTGGTTGCCGGAGACATCGGCGCGCCTGCTCGACCGGCCCACCGGGGTGCCTCCGTCCCGCCCGCCGGCCGGTGGGGGCGCCCGGCCGTCAGCCGTCGGATCTCCGGCCGTCGGCTTCGGAGCGCCGATCGTCAGTCCTTGGCGCCGTGCACGGCCAGCCGACAGGTGCGTTCCGCCAGTTCGCTGATCCGCACCCCGTCGAAGCCGAAGACCGCGGTGCGCACGCGGTCCTCCAGCGGTGCGGTCCACTGCGCAGGAATCGCGGACGCTCCACAGAGAACGCCCGCGACGGATCCGGCCGTGGCACCGCTCGAATCGGTGTCGAGGCCGCCGCGGACGGTGAGGGCGATGGTGGCAGTGAAGTCGCCCTCGCCGTAGAGGAGTCCGGCCGTGAGGACGGCGGCGTTGGGGACGGTGTGGATCCAGTGGAGGTGACCGACCTCGCGGTCCAGCTCGTCGAGTGCGTCCTCCCAGGGGGCGCCCGCCTCGTGCAGGGCGGCGGTGCGGCGGATCGTACGGGCGAGCCGGCAGCGCGGCGGGATCTGCGACAGCGAGGCTTCGAGGGCGTCGCGCGGCGTGGGCTCGGTGAAGGCCGCGGCCACGAGCGCGGCGGCCCACATCGCGCCGTACACGCCGTTGCCCGTGTGCGACAGGACCGCGTCGCGGCGGGCGAGAGAGGCGGCGCGCCGTGGATCGCCGGGGGAGGTGAAGCCGTGGATGTCGGCGCGGATGAGTGCCCCGATCCACTCCTGGTAGGGGTTGTCGACGGTCGCGGTCACGGGCGGCCTGAGGCCGTTCGCCAGATTGCGGTACGTGGCGCGTTCGGCGGTGAAGGTCTGCAGATACGGAAGCCGGAGCAGCCACATCTCTCCGACCTGCTCGGTGGTGAAGCCGAACCCGTGGGTCTCCAGCAGATGCAGGCCGAGGATCGTGTAGTCGATGTCGTCGTCGCGGGCGCTGCCGCGGATGTTTCCGCGTGTGCACTGCGGCCACTCGGGGCGGAGCTCGAACTCGCCGGGGGCGAGGGTGTTTCCGGGCGGCGGTGGCGGGATGTAGTCGGTGAGGGGGAGCGCGTCCGTGCGGCGCAGGTAGCGGTCGATGCGCTGCCGCGTCCAGTGGTCGCCGCGCTCGACGGGCTTGCCGAGCATGTTGCCCGCGATCCGGCCGAGCCAGCCGCCGAGAACGCGGTCGCCGAGGACGCGGTCGTCGAGGGCGGCGGTGCGTTGCGCAGTCATGTCTCCGGTGTACTACCGGATGCCCGGCGGAGCGCGGTCGGTGACGGCGGCCCGCGGCGGCGTGTCGGCGCGGCCCGCGCCTCCAGGGGCCTGACGGGCAGCATCCGTCCTGCGTAGGCTGCCCGCAGGGAGTCGTCGCGGCACCGTCGTCGGGAGGCAGCACCGCAGCCAGCCGTCGAGGGCGTCGTCGGGAGGCAGCCCCGCAGGCATCCGTCCGGCCGTCGTCGAGAGGCCGTCGCCGAGAGGACGTCGTCGCGGCAGTCGGCGGGACCGCATGGCAGGAGGAGTACCGCCACCTTGTTCACCACCCGGCCCACCCTCCAGGGCACGTTCGGCATGGTCTCCTCGACCCACTGGCTCGCCTCCCAGTCCGCCATGGCGGTGCTGGAGGGGGGCGGCAACGCCTACGACGCGGCGGTCGCCGCCGGGTTTGTGCTGCATGTCGTCGAGCCGCACCTCAACGGCCCCGCCGGTGAGGTGCCCGTCCTTCTCGCGCCCGCCGGCGGGCCGGTCCAGGTGCTGTGCGGGCAGGGCCCCGCGCCCGCCGGGGCGACCATCGGCCACTACACCTCACTCGGACTGGACCTCGTCCCCGGTACGGGCCCGCTCGCCGCCGCCGTACCCGGCGCGTTCGACGCATGGATGCTGCTGCTGCGCGACCACGGCACCAAGCCCCTCGCCGAGGTGCTGTCCTACGCCATCGGCTACGCCGAGCACGGCCACCCGCCCGTCGAAGGGGTCGGCCGGACCGTGGAGGCCGTGCGTGAGCTGTTCGCGACGGAATGGACCACCTCCGCCGCCCTCTATCTCCCCGGCGGAACGGCCCCCTCCGTGGGGACACTCCTCAAGAACCCGGCTCTCGCGGCCACTTGGCGGCGCGTGATCGCGGAGGCCGAGGCGGCGGGCGGCGGCCGCGAGACCCGGATCGACGCCGCACGCCGCGTGTGGCGGGAGGGCTTCATCGCCGAGGCGCTGGCCGAAGCCGCCGCGCGCCCCACCCTGGACACCTCGGGCAGGCGCCACACCGGCACGCTCACCGGCGACGACCTCGCCGCCCACTCCGCGACGTACGAGGACCCCGTCACCCACGACTGGAACGGCTGGACCGTCTGCAAAGCCGCCGGCTGGTCGCAGGGCCCGGCCTTCCTCCAGCAGCTCGCCCTGCTCCCCGACGACCCGGATGACCTGGGGTACGGCAGCCCCGAGTACGTCCACCGGCTCATCGAAGGCAGCAAGCTCGCGATGGCCGACCGCGAGGCCTGGTACGGGGACGCCGACGGCCCCGGCACCGTACCCCTCGGCACGCTGCTCTCCGCCGCGTACAACGCCGGGCGCCGCGCCCTGATCGGCCCGGACGCCTCGTACGAGCTGCGCCCCGGCAGCCCCGACGGCCGCACACCACGCCTCGGCGCGCACGTCCGCGCGGCGGCCGGGCGCCCGTCCGGCGGCGCGGGCGGCGCGATACCCGGCGCGGGGGAGCCGACCGTGTCCGGGGACGGGGCGACCCGTGGCGACACCTGCCATCTCGACATCGTCGACCGGTGGGGCAACATGGTCGCCGCCACTCCCAGCGGCGGCTGGCTCCAGTCCAACCCCGTCGTACCGGCGCTGGGCTTCCCCCTCGGCACCCGGCTGCAGATGACCTGGCTCGACCCGGGCCTGCCGAACTCGCTCACCCCCGGGCGCCGCCCCCGTACGACCCTCACGCCCTCGCTCGCGCTGCGCGGCGGGGTCCCGGTGATGGCCTTCGGCACGCCCGGCGGCGACCAGCAGGACCAGTGGCAGGTGCACTTCTTCCTGGCCGTGGCGGTGCGCGGGCGCGTACGCGGAGGACTCGACCTGCAGGGCGCCATCGACGCGCCGAACTGGCACCAGGAGGGCTTCCCGGAGTCGTTCTACCCCCGCCGGTCGCGGCCGGGCGGCGTCACGGTCGAGTCGCGGATCGGTGCCGAGGTGATCGACGGACTCCGGCGGCGCGGCCATGACGTGACGGTCGGCGGCCCGTGGTCGGAGGGGCGGCTGTGTGCCGTGGCCCGGGACCCCGGGAGCGGGGTGCTGTCCGGGGGCGCCGACCCGCGGGGCATGCAGGGGTACGCGGTCGGGCGTTGACCCGGAGGTCACCGGACAGCCATCCGGGCGACAGCAGGGATGTCGGCGGTGCGTGGTTCGATGGAGAAATGATCGATGATTTCGCCACCGGGCCCGGCGCGGCCCAGAACCTGTCCGCTGTCGAGGAAGCGGTGCGCAAGGCGGCCGCCGCCGAGGTCCTGCCGAGATTCCGGCAGCTCGCCGCCCACGAGATCGTCGAGAAGAACGGCCCGCATGATCTGGTGACGGTCGCCGACCGGCTCGCCGAGGAACACCTCACCGCCTCGCTCACCGCGCTGCTGCCCGGCTCGGTGGTGGTCGGTGAGGAGGCCGTCCACGCCGATCCGGGCATCCTCGACGCGCTGCGCGGGGACGCCCCGGTGTGGATCGTCGACCCCGTCGACGGCACCCGGCAGTTCGTACACGGCGACCCGGGATTCGCCACGCTCGTCGCGCTGGCCCACCGGGGCGAGCTGCTGGCCTCCTGGACGTACGGCCCGGCGCTCGACCTGATGGCGGTCGCGGTGCGGGGCGGGGGAGCGCAGCTGAACGGCGAGCCGCTGCACTGCGGCAGTCCGGACCCGGACGCCCTCCTCGAGATCGCCACCTCGCACCCGGACTTCACCTCCCTGGAGGAGGACACGGCGTTCGCCAGACTGGTGGTCACCGGAGTCGCGCCGCGGCCCTGCGGCTCGGCGGGCCTGGAGTATCTGCAGGTGGCCCAGGGCGCCCTCGGGGCTGTCGCCTTCGGCTGGGAGAACCCCTGGGACCACGCCGCGGGCCTGTTGCTGGTCGCCGAGGCGGGTGGAGCGAGCGGCACGGTCGCGGGCGAACCGTTCCGGCTGGCCGGAGGGAACGCCCTGCCGTTCACCGCCGCCCGGGACGAGGCGACGGCACGGCGGGTCCTCGGCCTTCTGAAGGGCTCCGACCTCGGCAGCGAACGCGGCGGCGATCCCGGCGGCGATCCCGGCGGTGCACCGCTCGCGTAGCGGTCGGCCGGATGGGCGGTCCGCGTGCCGCCTATCCTGGGCACAGCCCGAACAGCCGAGCGGGGCATCGGGATCCGGCCGTCCGACGAAGGAGTCCTGCGGTGGCGTCGATGCTCGATGTGGTCGTGGTGGGGGCCGGGCCCAACGGGCTGACCGCCGCTGTCGAACTCGCCCGCCGGGGCATGGCGGTGGCGCTGTTCGAGGCCGAGGACACCGTCGGGGGCGGCGCCCGCACGGAGGAGCTGACCCTGCCCGGCTTCCGGCACGACCCCTGCTCCGCCGTGCACCCCTTCGGGGCGGGCTCGCCCGCCTTCAACGCGATGCCGCTGGGCCGCTTCGGCCTGGAGTGGCTGCACCCCGAGCTGCCGATGGCCCATCCCTTCCCGGACGGCACGGCCGCCGTCCTGGCCCACTCCGTCGGGGAGACCGCCGCCTCTCTCGGCAGCCGCGACGCCGGCGCGTACCGCCGCCTCGTCGCCCCGTTCACCGGCCACTGGGACAGCCTGGCGGCGGACTTCCTGCGGCCCGCGTGGCTCGGGCTGCCCCGTGACCCGTTGCGCTTCGCCCGCTTCGCCGTCCTCGGGCCGCAGCCGGTCACTGTGCTGAACCGCCGCTTCCGCGAGGAGAGGGCACGCGCCCTGTTCGCCGGGCTCGCCGCGCACGCCATAGCGCCGCTGGGAGGTCTCACCACGGGAGGCCTGGCCGTGATGTTCGCGCTCGCCGCCCATGCGCGGGGCTGGCCCGTGGCGCGCGGTGGCTCCCAGGCCGTCTCCGACGCGCTGGCCGCCTATCTGCGCTCCCTGGGCGGCACGATCCACACCGGCACGACCGTCAAGCGTCTGGACGATCTGCCGCCCGCACGCGCCTATGTCTTCGACACCTCGCCCACCGCCCTGGCCAGGATCGCCGGCCTCGGCAACGCCTATCGCGGCTTCCGTTACGGGCCCGGTGCCTTCAAGATCGACTATGCGCTGTCCGGACCGGTGCCCTGGACGGCGAAGGAGGCCCGCCGGGCCGGGACCGTCCATGTCGGCTCCTCCGCCCGGGAGATCGGCGCCGCGCTGGACCGGGCCGTCCGCGGCCTGGCGCCGCGGGTCCCGTTCCTGATCACCGCCCAGCCCACGGTCATCGACCCGACCCGTGCTCCCGAGGGCAAGCACACCCTCTGGGCGTACGGCCATGTGCCCAACGGCTGGCGCGGCGACGCCACGGAGGCCATCGAGCGGCAGCTGGAGCGCTACGCCCCCGGCTTCCGGGACCTGGTGCTCGCCCGTGCCGTCGCCGGGCCGCCGGAGATGGCCGCCCGCAACGCCAACTATGTGGGCGGCGACATCGGCTGCGGGGCGTTCGACGGCCTCCAGGCGGTGCTGCGGCCCAAGCTCGCCCGCGTCCCGTACGCCACCGCGCACCCGGCCGTCTTCCTGTGCTCCTCGGCGACCCCGCCGGGCGGCGGTGTGCACGGCATGTGCGGGCACAACGCGGCGCGGGAGGTCTGGCGCAGGCTGCGCTCGCCGCGGCGCTGACGGGGCTCAGGCGGACCGGTCGCCGGACGCCGGACGCCAGGGGCACCGCGGAGCGGCGGACAGCACGACGTCGATGTCGGATTCTCGCCAGCCCGGCGGTCCTTCTCCCCGGATGCTTGAGCCATGCACACCGACACCGACAGGTGCGTACGCGCCGTCCGGTCCAAGGACGCCCGGTTCGACGGCTGGTTCTTCACCGCGGTCCTGACCACGGGGATCTACTGCCGACCGAGCTGCCCGGTCGTCCCGCCCAGGGCCGAGAACATGCGCTTCTATCCGAGCGCGGCCGCCGCTCAGCACGCCGGTTTCCGGGCCTGCAAGCGCTGCCGGCCCGACGCCAGCCCCGGCTCCCCGCAGTGGAACGAGCGCGCCGATCTGGTCGCCCGCGCAATGCGGCTGATCGCCGACGGCTGTGTCGACCGCGACGGCGTGCCCGGGCTCGCCGCACGCCTGGGCTACAGCACCCGCCAGGTGGAGCGGCAGCTCCTCGCCGAACTGGGCGCCGGCCCGCTGGCCCTGGCCCGCGCCCAGCGTGCGCAGACCGCCCGGCTGCTCATCGAGACCAGCGCGCTCCCCATGGCGGACGTCGCCTTCGCGGCCGGATTCGCCAGCATCCGCACCTTCAACGACACGGTGCGCGAGGTCTTCGCCCTCTCCCCGTCCGAGCTGCGCCGCCGCGCCGCCCGCAGTCGTCCCGCGGCCACCACGGGCGCGCTGTCCCTCCGGCTGCCCTACCGGGCGCCGCTCTGCCCCGACAACCTCTTCGGGCACCTCGCCGCCACCGCCGTGCCGGGCGTCGAGGAGTGGCGCGACGGCGCGTACCGGCGCACCCTGCGGCTGCCGTACGGCCGGGGCGTGGTCACCCTGCGCCCCGGGCCCGGACACATCGCCTGCCGGCTCGCCCTCACGGATCTGCGCGATCTCACCGTCGCCATCAGCCGTAGTCGCCGGCTGCTCGACCTGGACGCCGATCCGGTCGCCGTCGACGATCTGCTCCGTACGGACCCGGTGCTCGCGCCGCTGGTCGACAAGGCCCCCGGGCGCCGGGTGCCGAGCACGGCCGACGCCGCGGAGTTCGCCGTACGGGCCGTCCTGGGCCAGCAGGTGTCCACCGCGGCCGCCCGCACCCACGCCGGGCGTCTGGTCCTGGCGTTCGGGGAGTCCGTCGAGGACCCCGAGGGCGGCCTCACCCATCTCTTCCCGGAGCCGGAGGCACTGGCCGCGCTCGACCCCGGGCAGTTGGCCCTGCCCCGCACCCGCCGCGCCACCCTCATCGCACTCGTCCGGGCCCTCGCCGCGGGCGATATCACCCTCGGCGCGGGCAGCGACTGGGAGGAGGCCCGTGCCCTGCTCACCACCCTTCCGGGCGTCGGGCCCTGGACCGTCGAGACGATCGCGATGCGCGCCCTCGGCGACCCCGACGCCTTTCTGCCCACGGACCTCGGTCTGCGCCGCGCCGCCCGTGCGTCGGGCCTGCCGGCGACTCCCGCCGCCCTCACAGCGGCGGCCGGCGCCTGGCGGCCCTGGCGGGCGTACGCAGTCCAGTACCTGTGGGCCACCGATGACCACCCCATCAACCGTCTGCCCGCCGCGTGACAGCGGCGCGGAGTGGAGGAGGACCATGCCCGAGCGCAGCCACACCGTGGTCGGGGCCCACCCCCGTCGACCCCCTGTCCGCCGCGTGTCCGCGGCTGGCAGCCTGCGTCGTGACCGCGGAACGAACTGGAGGAGCACCATGCCCGAACGCAGCCACACCGTGGTCGAAAGCCCCGTCGGACGGCTCACCCTCGTCGCCACCGACGGAGTGCTCTCCGGCCTCTACATGACCGAGCAGCGGCACCGGCCGGCCGAGGACACCTTCGGCACACCGGACGCGGCGCCGTTCACCGAGGCCGCCCAGCAGGTGGAGGCCTATTTCGCCGGGGAGCTGACCGACTTCGCCCTGCCGCTCCACCTGGAGGGCACCCCGTTCCAGCGGCGCGTCTGGTCGGCCCTGCGGGCCATCCCGTACGGCGCGACGATCACCTACGGACAGCTCGCCGAACGCCTCGGGAACCCGTCCGCCTCGCGCGCCGTGGGCCTGGCCAACGGCAGGAATCCCATCGGGATCATCGTGCCCTGTCACCGGGTCGTCGGCGCGGGCGGCAGCCTCACCGGCTACGGAGGCGGACTCGACCGCAAACGCCGCCTCCTGGACCTCGAATCCGGCGTCGGGGGTGTGTTCTAGCCTCGGTCGTCCGCGGTCAGCCGGGCCAGCAGGGCGGGCAGCGCGGTGCCGATCGGCTCGCGCACCACCTCGTCGGCCTGCCCGTCGTACGGCGTCGGCTCGGCGTTCACGATGATCAGCCGCGCGCCGTGCTGCGCCGCGGTGCCCGCCAGGGAGGCGGCGGGCTGCACCTGGAGGCTCGTACCGACGGCGATGAAGATGTCGCACGCCTTGGCGACGGACAGCGCCCGGCCCAGCACCTCGGGGTCCAGCCGCTCACCGAACATCACGGTCGCCGACTTCAGGATCCCGCCGCACGCACGGCAGAGCGGGTCCTCCTCGCCCGCCGCGACCCGCTCCAGCGCCTCGGCCATCTCCGACCGCACCGCGCAGCCGGTGCACTGCACCACCCGCGCGGTGCCGTGCAGTTCGAGGACCTTGCGTGCCGGCATCCCCGCGAGCTGATGGAGCCCGTCCACGTTCTGGGTGATCACCCGCACCGGCACGCCCGAGCGCTCCAGATCGGCGACGGCGTGGTGCGCGGCGTTCGGCCGGGCCCGCAGCGCCGCGCTGTCCCGGCGCATCCGCCAGGAGCGGCGCCGGATCTCGGGGTCGGCCATGTAGTACGCGTAGGTCACGAGCTTCTCGGCCTCCGGGTCCCGCCGCCACAGTCCGTTCGGACCGCGGTAGTCGGGAATCCCGGAGTCGGTGGAGATCCCCGCACCGCTCAGCACCGCTATGAGGGGGCGCGCGCCGTTGCTCATGCCCGCGAGGGTACGTGATGTACCGGGCGGCGGCGGAGGGCTAACGGACCACCCGGCGCAGCGCGGGCCCCGCCACCACAGCGGCCGAGCCCATCACCAGCGCCGCCGTCCGTCCCGCACGAGGTGTTGTTGCCGCACTGCGACCTCGTGATCAGCCACGCCGGCGCGGGCACCACCCTGGCCGCGCTCGAACACGGCATCCCCTCGCTGCTCCTGCCGCAGGCGGCCGACGGATTCCGGGTGGCCGAGGGGTGTGTACGGGCGGGAGCCGGACGGCACCTCGCCCCCGGAGAGGTGACACCCGAGGCGGTACGGCGGGAGAGCGCAGCACTGCTGGAGCGCACGGATCACCGGGAGAGTGCGCGGACGCTGCGACGGGAGATCCTGTCGATGCCGGCACCGCACGAGGTCGTACCGCGGCTCGCCGCGCTCGTCGACGGCCGGGGCACCGAGGCGGACTGAGCGGCTGGGCAGTGCTGTCGGGGCGTACGGGGACGCGTGCAGTGCGGACACCTCCTTTCCGGGATTCGTCGGAACAGGCACGAATACCGTCAGTCAACATACCGTCAGCCGACCCGTACGTCCGGGGAAGAGAAATGGCCGCTTTCCGACGGCCACGTCATAACCCGGCCAACTCCCCTTCATACGTTGACATGCCCGCCCGGTGGCGCGAAGGATTCTCACCAGGACGAAAAACGAGGGAGGTGATTCGACATGGCTTCCACGCAGCAGCTCAACAGCAAGCTCGAGGCGGTTATCGGCAAGAAGCTCTCCGCCCCGGGCCAGGAGCCGCCGCGCCTGGTGCGCGCCAACTCCGCTTTCGCCAAGCCGAGCGAGAAGAAGTAAGCATTGAAGGACGGGAGGCGCCGTATGAGGCGCCTCCCCTCCTGCCGACCTCATCATCGAAGAAGGAGGAGCCCGGCATGTACGACGTCTTGGCCGACCTCAAGAATCTCTACAAGGAACGTGAAATCGAGCTGGGCGAGCTCTACGTCGAGTCGATGACGACGGCTCTCAACCACCAGCTCTCGTACCAGGTGCCGGCCATGTACGGCATCACGCGGACGCTCTTCGACAGCCCTCGGATGATCGCCTGGAACCTGGTCCAGAACGGAATTGACGAGGCAAAGGGCGCGGCGCGCATCCAGATCATCGCGGAGAAATACGCGGACCCCGAACTCGCCAAGAAGATGCACCGGCATGTCGGTGAGGAGCTGAAGCACAGCAGGCTCTTTCTGAACATGGTGCAACTGACCGGCTACCAGACCGTCGAAGTGGATCTCGCGGACGGCGAGGAACAAGTCGGTATGGTCATGGATTTCGATGATGAGCTGCGCGCCTTCATATGCCGCGTGCACTCCATCGAAATCCGCTCCTGGACGGTGCTCCGGTACTACCTGGACGCACTCCGTGAAATGTCCCGGCAGGACATCGCCGAAAAGATGATCCCGGTCATCGAGCACATCATGGTCGACGAGATCAACCATGTGGTGTACACGGGCGAGGCGATCGACGGCTGGCTGCGTGAGGACCCCTCTCTGAAGGAGACCCTCGACGGCTGCTTCGCCCACACCAACCGCGAGACCTGGCAGGACATCGCCGGCATGGCCAAGTACCTCGCGGACAACTACAGCTTCGCCCTGGACCCGGAGTGATCGGCTGCCGCCCGGCCCGCGATCCGGGCGGCACGTCCGGCCCCCGGGCTCGCGTTCCGGGGGCCCGGCGCCAGGTGCCGCGTCAGCGTGTCCTGACCGCTGTGAGCACCCCGTCGCCCACCTCCTGCAGATGCACGGCGAACTCCTGCGTCTGCGTCAGTAGTCCATGAAATTCGGTGAGTTGAGCACGGTGGCTCACGGCGTTGTCGACCGCCACGACACCGTGGGGTGTCAGTACCCGGCGCAGCTCCGGCCAGTAGTCCGCGTACGCGGGCCGCTCGGCGTCCAGGACGACGAGATCGACCGAGGCGTCCGGGGCGTGCGTCAGGACATCGCCGCCGTCGCCGTGCACCACCTCCACCTGGGCCGCCACACCGGCGCGCTGAAGATTGCGCAGCGCCGACTCGACTCGGGTCTTGTCGGTCTCGACGGTGGTCAGCCTGCCGCCGGTGTCCCGTACCGCATCGGCGAACCAGATGGCGGAGTAGCCGTTGGAGGTGCCGATCTCGAGCACGCTCCGGCTCCGCTGTGTGCGGATCAGCAGGGCGATGAACCCCGCGGCCGCCGGGGTCATATTGCGCAGGCGCAGCAGCCGGTCGGCCAGCGGTCCGTCGTGTGTGCGCCCCTCCTGGTAGAGGGTGTCCAGATATGCCGCCAATTGGTGGTCCACGAAGGCTCCCGTCGGGCTTGTCGTTCTCGGGTGTCGATGTCCTGCTCGGTCACACCTCGTGCTGCGACCGGGACGGTTCACCGGCTCCCGGCGCCCGGCACGGCACTCCCCCAGCTATCGCTGGGTGGGGGTCCCCCCGGCCGAAGGCTGGGGGAGTGCCCCCACGCTGCGTTGTCGGAGTCACCCGGGTACTCCCCTGGCCTTCGGCATGGGGGACCCCAGTACGAGGGCGATCTCCCCCACCGCCGTGCGATGCACCGCACCGGACGCCGCGAGCTTCCCGGCAAACAGTCCCGGTCACAGCACTAGCACGAGCGACGGGCAGCCGTATATGTCTCATTCAGTCGATCTGACGTCCGCCAGGTGCCGGTCGGATGCACGGACAGGAGGTCAGGACGGATGACCGTTCCCCATGGCACGGCGGTACGCTCCGACCGCCGCGCGCTGCTGGACTCCCTCGCCTCGCACCGGGTCCCCGTGACCGAATGGGACCTCCCCGGCAGGCCCCGGCTCCTGGTGTCGCCCCGCCCGGCGTCCGGTGTCATCGGCGTGGCCGTGGGCGCTCCCGCGGGCTTCCGTACCGAGGCACCGGGGGAGGAGGGACTCGCCCATCTGCTGGAACACCTGATGTTCCGCAGCGGGGCCGAGGACGGCGGCTTCGTCCACCAGGTCCATCGGCGCGGGGGGACCACCAACGCCTCCACGCATCTCGACCACACCCTCTACTGGCAGGAACTGCCGCACCACGCGCTGGAGGAGGCCCTGCGGGACGAGGCGGACCGCTTTCTGCGGCCCCTGATCACCCCCGGGGCCGTGGCACGGCAACGGGAGATCGTCCTGGAGGAGATCGCCTCCAACGTGGACAACCAGCCGCTCGGCGGCTTCCCCTGGGCCAGGCTGCCCGCTGTCGCCTTCGGCGACCACGCCAACCGCCACAACGGCTACGGCACCGCCGAGTCGCTCGCCGTCGCGACCGCCGAGTCCGCCCGGTCGTTCTTCGACCGCTTCTACCATCCCCGGCGGCTGACGGTCGCCGTGGTCGGCGACACCGACCCCGCGACGGTACGCGACCTCATGCTCCGGGTCTGGCCGGCGAGCCGGCGGCCGCTGCCGCCCCACCCGGCCCTCGCCCCGGCCGAGTTCCTGCCGGGGCGGTACACCGGCACCGACCCGTTCGTGACCTCTCCGGCCGTCGCCATCGGCTGGCCCGCTCCCCCCGCCGAGACCGCCGCCCGCGAGCACGCGGCGGCCATGCTGCTGGCCGACATGCTCGGCGGGGGCAGCGAGAGCCGGCTGCACGCCCGTCTCGTCCTGGACACCGGCGTCGCCCGGATGACCTCCTGCTATGTCGGCTTCAACGACCCGCTGCAGTGCCGCAGCCCCATGCTGCTCGTCGCCGAGGCCCATCTGGCCCGGGGAGCCGACCCGGACCGGGCCGTCGCGCTGGTGAAGGAGGCGGTGGGCGAACTCGCCGCCGGGGTCGACGACGACAGCCTCGCGGGCACCGCTCTGTTCTCGCTCATCGCGTACTGGCGGAGCCTGGAGGGAAGTACGGGCCAGGCCAGGGCACTTGCCGCCCACGGAGTGCTGCGCGGCTCCTCCGGCGGGCTGTTCGCCCACCCCGCACTGGCCTCCGGTATCGAGGCCGACGACGTCCGCCGGTGCGCTGCCCGGATCCTCGCCACCGAGCCCGCCGTGCTCGTCGTAGAGCCGGGAGCACCGGAAGAGCCGGGAAAGGCCGAAGAGGGGGGTCACCGCTCATGACCGTCACACCCACCCGTCCGCCGGACCTGTACACCGCGCAGGTCGGCGGAATCGCCGCGACGGCGGTACGGCTGAGCACGGTGCCCCTCGTCGAGGTGCGGCTGCGGCTGCCGATGCCCATGCCGGGCCCCCGCGCGGTGGCCGCGGCCGAGGTGGCGGCCGAGGTGCTGTTCGGGCACACGGCGCCCACCGGCCGCGCACTGGTCCGCCACGGCGGCTATCTGGTGGCCGCCGCGGACCAGGACCATCTGTGCGTCGCCGCCACGGCGCCCGCGGCGGCACTCGCCACGCTGCTCCGGGAGATCGGAGCCGCCCTGGCGGGACGGGCCGCGGACGAGGCGGCCGTACGGTCGGTGACCCGGGAGCTGGCGGCGGCGAGCCGGGCGAGCGAGGACGACCCCGACGTGCTCGCGACGGCCGTGGCGTTGCGCTCGGCCTACGGCGCCACCTCGGCGTACGCCTATGAATGGCCCGGTCCGGCGCTGCTGTCGGCGCTGGAGCCGGAGGAGGTACGCGCGGTCTGCGCGGGGATCACGGTGACGGGCGCGAGCGCCGCGGTCGTCGGCGACATCGACCCGCGGACCGCGGTCGCACTCGTGGAGCGGTTCCTCGCCGGGGTGGGCGGGCCGTCGCTGCCGGACCGTGCTCTGCCCCCTGCCCCCAGCGGCCCCCGCAACGTCGCCCTGCACCGCCCCGGCGCCACCCAGACCACCCTGCGGCGCGTCCTGGTCCTTCCGCCGGACGACGGCGGCCTGGCCGCCTGGCGCGTCTGCGACCTGGTGTTCGGCGGACAGCCCTCCTCCCGTCTCGCCCGTTCCCTGCGCGAGGAGAACGGCTACGCCTATATCGCGCGCAGCCGGCTCGTCCGCCGGCTGCGCCGGGCGGACCTCCGGGTCATCGCCGACGTCGGGTTGCCGGTGACGGCGCCGGCCCTCACGCTCCTCGACGAGGTGACCCGTGGAATGGCGGACCGGGTCACCGACGCCGAGCGGACCGCCGCCGGCGGATTCGCCGCCACCGCGCTCATGATGTCGCGCGGCGGGCAGAGCGACCTCGCCGGACTGCTCTCCCAGGAACTGGGCCTCGGCCGGGACTGGGAGGCGGTCGACCGGGACGTGCGGCTGCTGGCCGATGTGGACGGTGAGGAACTCGACCGGGTCGCACGGGAGTTGGCGCAGGGCAGCTGGCACACCGCGCTAGTCGGCGATCTCGACCGGATCGGTGGCGGAGGGCTGCCGCCCCTCGGCGGTGCCGGCTGGGACCTCGGCGGCGTCAGCTGAGCGCGTGGGGTAGTCATCGCTGTCGAACCGGTACAGCTGCGGACAGGCGACGGCGATCAGTACGGCTCCCACCATGGAGATCAGCCCACCCGAGCTGACCGAGACCCGCGGTGAGTACAGCGAACCGACCGCGCCCGCCTCCATGTCACCGAGATACGGGCCGCTGCCGACCACCAGGATGTACATCGCGGACATCCGGCCCCGCATCTCATCGGTGGTGACGGTCTGCACGACGGTCGAACGGCACACCGCGCTGACGCTGTCGGCCGCGCCCGCGACGGCCAGACACACCAGAGCCGCCACGAAACCGGTCATCGTCCCGGCCAGCGCGATGGCCGCGCCCCAGACGAGGACGGCGAGGACGACCACCCGGCCGAGCCGGCGGACCCGCCCCAGCCATCCCGTGGTGAGCGCGGCGGCCAGCGCCCCGAAGGACACGGCGGAGAGCATCAGACCGGTGCCCTCCGGCCCGACGTGGTACACGTGCAGGGCCAGGACGGGGAACAGCGCCCGGGGCATACCGAAGGTCATGGCGACCAGGTCGATGCCGAAGCTGCCCAGCACCGCCCGCTCCCGCCGTACGAAGCGGAAGCTCTCCGCCAGGGAGCTCAGCACCGACGGCCGGCCCGACGGCGGGGCGGCGGGCGCCCGGTGGCGGACCATGGCCACCGTGACGATGAGCGCGGCGAAGGTGACGGCATCCAGCGCGTACACGGCGGTGAAGCCGAACCACGCCACCATGAACCCGCCGAGCGCAGGACCGAGGACCACGGTCGCCTGCACGATGCCGTAGGAGAGGGACACCGCCGACCGCAGGTACTCCTTGGGCACCACCTGAACCAACAGCGCCTGGCGTACGGGCGCGTCGAAGGCGGACGCCGCCCCGGTCGCGGCCGCCAGCGCATAGAGCAGCACCGGGCCGGCCGTACCGGTCCCGCTCGTCACGGCCAGCGTCCCGATGATCAAGGCCATGGCCGTCTGTGAGCCGATCAGCACATGGCGGCGGTCGCCGCGGTCGGAGATGACGCCGCCGAAGAGCGACAGCAGCGCGAAGGGGAGGAACTCCGCCAGCCCGAGCAGGCCGACCTGCCAGGGAGAGCCGGTGAACCGGTACATCTGGAGCGGCAGCGCGACGAGCGTCATCTGCGAACCGATCCGGCTGATCACCCCGCCGCTCAGCAGCAGCCGGTAGTCCCGGGACACCCGGAACGCGGTCGTGTCCACCACCACGGCCCGCAGCAGCCCCCGACTCTTTCCGCGTCTTCCGCTCTCACCCACCGCGTCGCCCTCCCCACCGGACCGGGCACGCGTCCCGGTCGTACCGCACGTCGATTCAGATCCAGCCGCGTTCGACCGCGCGTACACCCGCCTCGAAGCGGCTCACCGCGCTCAGACGTTCCATCAACTGGGCCACCACACGCCGTACCGTGCGGTCCGACATGCCCAGCCTGCGTGCCACGGCCTGGTCGGTCAGGCCCTCCACCAGCATGCGCAGCAGCTGCCGCTCGGCCTCGGTCGGCAGCCGCTCGGGCTCTGCCCGCACGATGTCGCTGCGCTGCCACAGCAGTTCGGCCAGCGCGTCCAGCGCCCGCAGCACAGCGGGGTCCCGGATCACCGCGTAGTCGCTGCCCTCCGGCCGGGTGGTGACGATCGCGCCCGCCGCCGTCAGCAGCATGGCCCCCGGCGGCAGGCCCGAGCTGAGGCCCACCTGGGCGCCCCGCTGCTGCTGCCATGCGGCGTCGGCGGCGACACGGGGGACGTCCAGCGCCCCCGTGGGGTAGATGATCCGCACCCGGCCGGCCCGGTCCCACAGCGGTGTGCCGCCGTCGCGGAGCACCGCGGGCAGCGGGTCCTCCCGGGGGAGGCAGTTCCAGTAGCAGATCAGATCCCCGTCGGCCGCTTCGATGAACTCACGGGCCGTACAGGTGAATTCGGCCGGGCCCGTCAGGCGCCGGTCCTGGGGGGTGGCGATGGACATTGAGAAGACCTCTTCCGGTGGAGTCCGGTGGATCGCACCATGGGATCGACTGGCCGTCCGCAATCCGGCTCCGATGCTCGCACCCGAAACCCCTCGAGCGGCCAGGAGTTCATCGTGTTGTCCCTTTCACGCCCGCTCGGCTCCGGTACCGGACAGTTCCGAAGGGGCCCCTTCCGCTGCGGGCCGCCCGCCGTACTCCGGTACCGCGCCGGCGAGGTGGATCACCGCGCTCAGTCCGGCGGACTCATGGGCCCGCAGCTCCAGCCGTCCGCCCGAGGACTCGATCAGCTTCGCGGCGATGGACAGCCCGATGCCGCTGCTGGCCGCCGGGCCGCTGCGCCAGCCCCGCTCCAGGGCCGCCTCGCGGTCGGCGTGCGGCAGCCCGGGCCCCTCGTCCCGTACGTCGATCCGCAGCCGGGCGCCGGACGCGGTGATGGACAGGCGTACGGCGCTGCCCTCCGGTGAGTGCTTGAGGGCGTTGTCCAGCAGAACGTTCAGCGCCTGCTCGACCGCGCCGGGGCGGGCCAGCGCCCATGCGTGGCGGGGCCGGCTCAGCCGGAGCTGGACGGCGCGCTGTTCCGCGACCGTCGCCCAGCCCCGTACGCACTCCTCGACGACGCCGCACACATCGACGACCCGGGTGTTGCGGTCCGCCGGCACCTGCCGCGCATGGTCCAGCATGTCCGTGAGCGTGCGGTCCAGGCGGTCGACGTCGGCGAGCAGCCGGGTGCGCCGTTCCGCGGCCGAGTCCGGCAGATACGGGCCGAGGTTCTCGATCCGCAGACGCAGCGCGATCATCGGATTGCGCAGCTGGTGGGCGACATCGGCGAGAAAGGCCCGGTACTCCTCCATGGCGGCCTGGACCGTGCCGGCCAGCTGGTTGACGTCCATGGCCAGTTCGTCGAGGTGGTGGCCATGACGCCCGGACTCCGCCCGCGCGTGGTAGGCGCCCTCGGACAGGGCCCGCAGCGTCGCCCCGAGATGGCGCACGGACTCCAGGGACCGGCGCCGCAGCACCAGGAGCGGAAGCAGGCAGCAGAGCAGGCCGACGGGAAGGAGCGCCACCAGGGCGGCCCAGACGGTGAGGACCCGCCCGCGCAGCTCGTCGGCCGGCCGGCGCACCAGCAGGGTCGCGGGGCGGCCCCGGCCACCGGCCGGCAGGGCGGTCCGTACGGCGAGGCAGGAGCCGCCGGCGGGCACCAGCGGCACCGGCGCCACATGGAGTTCCGTACCGGTGCGGGCCGGGTCCGGCCGGCGCAGGGCCCGTCCGGCAGCGGCCGGGTCGGCCGAGGAGCTCGCGACCCTGCCGTCGGGCAGAAGGACGGAGAACTCCATGTGCCGCTCGCGGGAGAGGGTGGTGAGCAGCCGGCCGAGGGAGTCCGGCGGCGCCTCCGCGTTCACGGCCTCGGACACCCGCGGCGCCACCGAGGCGGCGGCGGCCGTCAGCCGGCCCGTCGCCTCCCGGCCCGCGGCGCGCGCGTACAGATACCCCAAGGGGGCGAGCAGTGCGGCCAGTACGGTACTGGTGAGAACGCAGAGGACGGTCACATACGTCAGACGCATGGGGGCCCCGGCCTCAGCCGGAGGACGACGGCTGGGTCTCGAAGCTGAAACCGACCCCGCGCGCCGTCTTGATCCAGCGCCCGTCCCCCAACTTGCGCCGCAGCGCCGCGACATGGGAGTCCAGGGTCCGTGACGGGCCGATCCACCGATGGGACCACACGGACTCCAGCAGATGCGCCCGGGTGAAGACCCGGCGCGGCGCCCCGGCGAGCAGGACGAGCAGCTCGAACTCCTTGCGGGTCAGGCCGACGGGGGAGCCGTCGAGGAGCACCGTGCGCTCCAACTGGTCGATGGTGAGGCGGCCGTGGTCGATGATGTGCCCGGCGTTGTCCTGCTCGGGGCGTTCCGCCGCCTCGGCGGGACGTGTCCCGACGCGTCTGCGCACCGCCGCCATCCGCGCCAGTAACTCCTGCAGACGGTAGGGCTTGACGATGTAGTCGTCCGCGCCGAGCCGCAGACACAGCACCTTGTCGAACTCGTCCGAGCGCGCCGTGACGGCGATGATCGGCACGCTGGTCGCACTGCGCAGGCTCTGGCACACCTCCAGCCCGTCCATGTCGGGGAGATTGAGATCGAGGAGCACGATGTCGAAGGCGTCCGGCGCCCGCAGGGCCGAGGCTCCCGTGGACACATGGGCCACATCCCATCCGTGCTGCTGGAGGCCTTCCGCCAGCGCCCCGACCACTTCGGGATCGTCCTCGACTATCAGAGCCTTCATGCCGCCCCCGCACGCATAGTGAAGATGAAGAGGATCTGACGGGACGTGGTGGATCTGGTCGGTTCCCGCCCACATCTTTAACCATATTGCGCGTTTCAGGTGTCGCGAGCGGAGATCTTACATTTGTCTCACACTCTCCTGGAGTTGTCCGAGCGTTGTCTTCGCACCACGTCCCTAGCATCGGCCGCGGTAACACCCCGTACCGCACGGACAGAAGGGGCCGGCGTGGCGACGACGCATCGCGGCCGTCGGTTCCACCGATCGCTGACCGTCTGGGTCCTGGGCGCACTGGTGGCCGGCTTCCTCTTCGGGGCCGTGGCACCCGAGTACGCCGTACGGATGCGCTTTCTCGCGGACGCGTTCATCTCCCTGATGACCCTGCTCATCGCCCCCATCGTCTTCACCACGGTGGTCGGTGGCATCGCCACCATCGGCGGCACCCACCGGCTCGGCGGACTGTCGCTGAGAGCACTGTTCTACTTCGAGGCGGTGACCACCCTCGCGCTCGTCACCGGACTGGTCGTCGGCAATCTGCTGGGGCTGCTCCCCCTGCAGCACGGCGGCGGTCCGCACCCCAGCTGGAGGGATGTGGCGCCGCTGCGACAGGAGGCGGAGAGCCTGGGCGCACCGACCAGCCTCAGCTGGCTCGTTCCGCACACCTTCGTCTCGGCCTTCACCAGCGGTAACGCCCTCCATGTGCTGATGGTCGCCGTCCTGTTCGGCGCGGCCCTGGTCATGTCCGGGCAGCGGGGAGCCCCCGTGCTGGACCTGGTCGAGCGGCTGGGCCACGTCCTGTTCTGCGCCGTCCGGATCGTGGCCGCCGGAGCGCCCCTGGCCGCGTTCGGCGGTATCGCCTTCACGGTCAGCCGCTTCGGGATCGTCCCGATGCGCGGACTGCTGTACCTGGTGCTCGCCTTCTACGCCACCTGCGCGGTGGTCGTCTTCGCCGGGCTCGGACTGCTCGCCCGGGTCAACGGCTTCTCCCTGCTGCGGCTGCTGCGCTTTCTGCGGCACGAACTCCTGGTGGTCGTCGGTACGTCGTCCTCCGAGCCGGTCTTCCCGCGGGTCCTGCGCAAACTCGAACTGGCGGGAGCCCCGCGGGCGACCAGCGCACCGCTGCTCGCGGGCGGGTACTCATTGCATCTGATCGGCACCTGTCTCTATCTGACGATGGCGGCCCTGTACGTGGCGGCCGCGACGGGCAGCGGTCTCTCCCTCGGGGACCAGCTGCTCTTCCTCGCCGTCTCCATGCTCACCTCCAAGAGCGCCGTGGGCGTGACGGGGTCCGGGCTGCTCACCCTGGTCGCCACGGTCTCGGTCGCCCACTCGGTCCCGCTGGCCGGGGTGGCGCTCCTGGTGGGCATCGACCGCATCATGTCCGAGGCCCGCGCGGTCACCAACCTCATCGGCAACACCGTGGCCACGCTGGTCATCACCAACTGGATGGGCCGGCTCGACCACGTACGGCTCCGCAACGCCCTGTCGGCCCAACGCCCCGCAGACCCCGACCTCCCCGAGGACGACCCGGCGGTCGTCGACATCCGCGTCTCCGACTGACCGTGACGATCCCGGAACGACCTCGCTCCCGTGGCTCGACGTCCGCAGGAGCACCCGGCCCGACGCCGGCGCTTCCCCGGCACCGCCCGCTCCACGCCCGGCCACCCACCACCGCTGTCCCCCTGTCGGCCTACGACCCCGCTGTTTCCCTCATCACATGGAACAGGAGACACGTCATGGCCATCGCCTCGGCTCCACCACGGATGACGCGTGAACAACAGGTCCGCACGGTCCGGCCGCTCAGGCGTCCGGCCCCGCACTTCGCCGCCGTGCTCTCCTCGGCCCGCCACGACGTGCTCCTGATGCGGTCGCGGTGCGCCGTACGGCCGGAGGAGATCCGCTACGAGGCGGAGGTCCTGGGCGGACTGCTGCAGCGCTGGGTCCGGGTCCATGTGCTGTGGGACGAGCGGCTGCTGACCGACCCGGCCGTCGCCGCGTCCGTACGGTGGCAGAGCCACACCCGGATCCAGGTGCGCACCGCGACGGACGTGCCGGTCACGGTCGCGCTGGTCGACTGCCACACCTCGCTGGTCAGCCCGGAGACCGGCGCCGTCTCCGTGTCCCGGTGTCCGGAGACCGCGAACATGCTGCACTACCTCTTCCAGGGCCTGTGGGAAGGGTCGGCACCGGTGGTCGGCGAGGACCGGGCGCCCGGCGTCGGACAGTGCCAGGACATTCTGCGGATGCTCGCCGGCGGCCTCACCGACCAGCAGATCGCCCACAAACTCGACGTGTCCGAGCGGACGGTGGGGCGCACCGTGGCCCGGATCATGAGCGAGCTCGACGCGCGCAGCCGGTTCGAGGCCGGGGTACGCGCGGCCCGCCTCGGCTGGCTGGGCACCCCACACCGTTGACGCGGGGTGCGTTCCCGCACGTCGGAGCAGGTCGGGCGGGTCTCCGCGGACTGACAGCGGCCCCTTCGTATGGGTAGGGTCGCAGCCGGCGCGACTGCCTGTTCGACAGCAAGGGGTTGGCAAGGTGGCGGACGCAGCAGTATCCGAGACGGGGCGTGTGCTGATCGCCGCGGACAAGTTCAAGGGCTCGCTCACGGCCGTACAAGTCGCCGAGCACCTCACGGCGGGCCTGCGCCGGGCGGCCCCGGGCGTGCGCGTGGAGTCACTGCCGGTCGCCGACGGTGGCGACGGCACGGTCGACGCCGCGGTCGCCGCCGGATTCGAGCGGCGTGAGGCAGAGGTCACCGGGCCGCTCGGAGCGCCCGTCACGGCGGCGTTCGCCCTGCGCGACGGCACCGCGGTGGTGGAAATGGCCGAGGCCTCCGGCCTGCGGCACCTTCCCCGCGGCGTGTTCGCACCCCTGACGGCGACCACGTACGGCACCGGCGAGCTGCTGCGCGCGGCCCTCGACGCGGGCGCGCGAACCATCGTCTTCGGCGTCGGCGGCAGCGCGACGACCGATGGCGGAGCGGGCATGCTCGCCGCCCTCGGGGCGCGCCTCCTCGACATCGACGGGGACCCGGTGCCCCTCGGCGGTGGCCCGCTCCGCGAGCTGGTGAGCGCCGACCTCACCACCCTCGACCCCCGAATCGCCGAGACCCGCGTCATCCTGGCCGGCGATGTGGACAACCCGCTGACCGGCCCGCAGGGCGCGGCGGCGGTCTACGGCCCGCAGAAGGGCGCGGGCGAGGACGACGTGGCGACCCTGGACGCGGCGCTCCTCCACTACGCCGAGGTCCTCGAGAAGGCGATCGGCCCCCCGGCCGCCGAGTACGCCCGCGCACCGGGAGCGGGCGCCGCGGGCGGAATCGGTTACGGGGCGCTGATCGGCCTCGGCGCGAGCTTCCGACCGGGCATCGAGATCATGCTCGAGGTCCTGGGCTTCGGACCCGCCCTGGAGCACGCCGATCTGGTGATCACCGGCGAGGGGGCCCTCGACGAGCAGACGTTGCACGGCAAGGCCCCCGCGGGCGTGGCCGCCGCGGCCCGCGCCCGGGGCATCGGGGTCATCGCGGTCTGCGGGCGTCTCGCGCTCACGGAGGCGGCCCTGCGCGAGGCCGGGATCGCCCGTGCGTACGCCCTCACCGAGCTCGAGCCGGACACCGCGCGCTGTATCGCCGAGGCGGGCCCGCTCCTCGAGCGGACGGCGCAGAACATCGCACGTGACGTCATCCGCTGAGCGCGTCCGCGTGGCCGCACGACTGCGGCCATGCGGACGGCTTCGGTGACGACGGGGGACTACGGGGGGACTGCCGGGAGACGACCGGGAACTACGCAGAATAAGGTCCGACTCGGCGAATGATGTCTGTTTACCGCGCGATCGGTCCGAGAATACGGGGGAGCGGGCAGAATACGCTGGGAAAAACGCGAATTCCACCCTTCGGCGAGCTGAAATGGATATCGCGCAGAAGGAGAAATAACAGGCGGGTGAAAAAGTCCTGCCGTGTCCCGCGCCAGGCGAATGGCGGGGCCTTTTCACGAATCCGGCGGAAGCCGCCGACGCTGTGCTCGTGCGCACCACAACGGCCGAGGGCCCCCGAGCAGTGGCTCGGGGGCCCTCGGCCGTCAGCGGAGAACTACGGCAGCTGGGCGGCTCGCGCCTCGCGCCGGTTGTCCCGGAAGGTGTTCACCCGCCGCGCCGTGGCGAAGAGCGGGATCACCGCGCCCAGCACCACCTGGAGCGCGCAGCCGGTCTGCAGCAGCAACTGCCCGCCGGGGGCGTCGAACGCCCAGGCGGCCAGCAGGCCCATGCTCAGCACGATCCAGCCGAGCATCGCCACCGCGAGCCGTCCCCGCGGCTTCGGGTACTCGACCCGGCTCACCATCAGCCAGGCCACCCCGATGATCGCCAGCAGCGTCGGGATGAACGGCAGCTCCAGCAGCACGATCGACACGACGGTCAGCGCGCCGAAGGGGCTCGGCATGCCCTGGAAGATGCCGTCGCGCAGGGTGACGCAGGAGAATCTCGCAAGCCGCAGCACCACCGCCAACAGCACCACGATCGCGGCCACCGCCGAGACCCGCTGGTGCGCGTCGGGATCGACCATGCCCCAGACCACGACGAAGTACGCCGGGGCCAGTCCGAAGCTGATCAGATCCGACAGGTTGTCCAGCTCCGCCCCCATCGCCGAGCTGCGCAGCTTGCGCGCCACGAGTCCGTCGAAGAGGTCGAACACCGACGCCAGCAGCATCAGAATCACGGCGGTCGCGGCGCTGTGCCGCGACATCCCGCCGTTCTCGCTGCCCGTGAGATGCGGGATGAGGACGCCGGTGGTGGTGAAGTACACGGCCATGAAGCCACAGGTGGCGTTACCGAGCGTGAGGGTGTCCGCTATCGACAGCCGCGTGGACAGCGGCATCTCGTCGTCCTCGACCTCCTCGACGACCTCGGGCACCCAGGTGGCCTGCGGCTCGGGATCAATCACGGTCAAGGCGAGTCACCCCCGCGATGGTGGTCTGGCCGACCTCGACGGCGGCGTCCACACCTTCCGGCAGATAGACGTCGACGCGGGAGCCGAAGCGGATCAGGCCGATCCGCTCGCCCTGCTCCACCTTCGTGCCCTGCGGCACGTACGGCACGATGCGCCGCGCCACCGCACCGGCGATCTGCACCATCTCGATGTCACCGAGCTCGGTGTCGAAGTGCCAGACGACCCGCTCGTTGTTCTCGCTCTCCTTGTTGAACGCCGGAACGAAACCGCCGGGGATGTGCTCGACGGACGTCACCGTGCCCGCGAGGGGGGCACGGTTGACGTGGACGTTCAGCGGGCTCATGAAGATCGCGACGCGGGTGCGCCCGTCCTTCCACGGCATGATGCTCTGCACCACACCGTCGGCCGGCGAGATCACCCGGCCCTGGGTGATCTCACGCTCGGGGTCGCGGAAGAACCACAGCATGCCGGCCGCCAGCGCGGTGGCGGGCACAGCGACCCCCGCCCAGCGCCCGGAGCGCCGGGCGCGGGTGAGGCTGATGGCTGCAGTGGCCACGGTCGGGAGGAGCCACGGCGATGCTCCGCGCGCGAGGCGGACCCGGCCGCGTGGTGCAGAGGTTTGGCTGTGGGGCATGGATGACCTTCGTAGCGGATGAATGCCGCGCTGCAATGGGGGACGACGGCTTTCCGGGATGCTATCGGTTTCGTGCGGCAACTGGGCAAGCCAGGAGCCGAGTCGGTGTCAGAAGACCGATGGCAGGGTGTGATCTTCCTCTCGAAGAATTGCCCCAAAGCGGACAATTACCCCTGGAATCGATACTCCTCGAGCAGCCGACGACCAATGATCATTTTCTGGATCTCGGCGGTACCTTCACCGATCAGCAACATCGGCGCCTCGCGGTACAGGCGCTCGATCTCGTACTCCTTGGAGAAGCCGTAGCCGCCATGGATGCGGAAGGCGTCTTCCACGACCTCTTTGCAGTACTCGGAGGCGAGGTACTTCGCCATCCCTGCTTCGAGGTCATTGCGCTCCCCGGAGTCCTTTTTCCGTGCTGCATTCACCATCATCGCATGGGCGGCCTCGACCTTGGTAGCCATCTCCGCCAACTTGAACTGGATGGCCTGGTGCTGAGCAATCGCCTTGCCGAAGGTGTGACGCTGCTGAGCGTAGGAAACGCCCAGCTCAAAGGCGCGCTGAGCCACCCCGCAGCCCCGTGCCGCGACATTGACGCGGCCGACCTCGACGCCGTCCATCATGTGGTAGAAACCACGTCCGGTCTGTCCGCCGAGCACCCGGTTTGCCGGGATCCGCAGGCCGTCCATGATGAGCTCGGTGGTGTCGACACCCTTGTAGCCCATCTTCTCGATCTTGCCGGGAATGGTGAGCCCCGGGCGGACCTCGCCGAAGCCCGGCTCCTTCTCGACCAGGAAGGTGGTCATCGACTTGTGCGGGGCGGTGCCCTCCGGGTGCCCCTCGTCGGTGCGGCACAGCACCGCGACCAGCGTGGACGAGCCGCCGTTCGTCAGCCACATCTTCTGACCGTTGAGGACGTACTCGTCACCGTCCTTCACGCCCTTGGACGTGATGGCGGACACATCCGACCCCAGGGCCGGCTCCGACATCGAGAAGGCACCGCGCACCTCGCCGAGCGCCATCTTCGGGAGGAAGTGGTCCTTCTGCTCCTGCGTGCCGTGCTGCTTGAGCATGTACGCCACGATGAAGTGGGTGTTGATGATGCCCGAGACGCTCATCCAGCCGCGGGCGATCTCCTCCACGCACAGCGCGTACGTCAGCAGCGACTCGCCGAGACCGCCGTACTCCTCCGGAATCATCAGACCGAAGAGGCCGAGCTCCTTGAGGCCCTCGACGATCTGCGCCGGGTACTCGTCGCGGTGCTCCAGCTCGGTGGCGACCGGCAGGATCTCCTTGTCGACGAAGTCACGGACGGTGGAGAGGATCTCCTGCTGGACGTCGGTCAGCCCGTGGGTCTGCGCGAGACGGCTCATCACTTCACCTGCTTCTTCTCGGCGGGAGCCCGAAGCTCCGGGCGGCCGGGCTGCTCGCCGCCGCGCTCCTTGATGTAACTCTCGGTCGGCACCATCACCTTGCGCCGGAAGACGCAGACCAGGGTGCCGTCCTGCTTGTAGCCCTTGGTCTCGACATGGACGATCCCGCGGTCCGACTTGGACTTCGACGGCGTCTTGTCGAGCACGGTCGTCTCGCCGTAGATGGTGTCGCCGTGGAAGGTCGGCGCCACATGCTTCAGCGACTCGATCTCCAGGTTGGCGATCGCCTTGCCGGAGACGTCCGGCACGGACATCCCGAGCAGCAGGGAGTAGATGTAGTTGCCCACCACGACGTTCTTGCCGAAGTCCGTCGTCTTCTCGGCGTAGTTCGTGTCCATGTGGAGCGGGTGGTGGTTCATGGTGAGCAGACAGAAGAGGTGGTCGTCGTACTCCGTGACCGTCTTTCCGGGCCAGTGCTTGTAGACCGCCCCGACCTCGAACTCTTCGTAAGTGCGTCCGAACTGCATGGTGCTCAGGCCTCCGGGGCTTCGAACTTGGACGTACGGGTCATCCCGGCGGCACGGCCCTTACCCGCGATGACCAGTGCCATCTTGCGGCTGGCCTCGTCGATCATCTCGTCCCCGAGCATCGCCGACCCCTTCTTGCCACCGGCCTCGGAGGTGCACCACTCGTATGCGTCGAGGATGAGCTCCGCGTGGTCGTAGTCCTCCTGGGAGGGGGAGAAGACCTCGTTGGCCGCCTCCACCTGGCCCGGGTGCAGCACCCACTTGCCGTCGAAGCCCAGCGCCGCGGCGCGGCCGGCGACCTCGCGGTAGCCGTCCACGTTCTTGATCTGGAGGTACGGGCCGTCGATGGCCTGGAGGTCATGCGTCCGGGCCGCCATCAGGATCCGCATGAGGATGTAGTGGTAGGCGTCCGCCGGGTAGCCGGGCGGCTGCTCACCGACCACCAGCGACTTCATGTTGATGGAGGCCATGAAGTCCGCCGGGCCGAAGATGATGGTCTCCAGGCGCGGCGAGGAGGCGGCGATGTCGTCGACGTTCACCAGGCCCTTGGCGTTCTCGATCTGCGCCTCGATCCCGATCCGCCCGACCTCGAAGCCCATCGTCTTCTCGATCTGGGTGAGCAGCAGGTCCAGCGCCTGCACCTGGGTGGCGTCCTGCACCTTGGGCAGCATGATGCAGTCGAGGTTGGGACCGGCGCCCTCCACGACGGTCACGACGTCGCGGTAGGTCCAGTGGGTGGTCCAGTCATTGACCCGCACGACCCTGGTCTTGCCCGTCCAGTCGCCGTTGTTGAGCGCGTCGACGATGGTGTGCCGGGCGCCCTCCTTGGCGAGCGGCGCGCACGCGTCCTCCAGGTCGAGGAAGACCTGGTCGGCCGGGAGGCCCTGCGCCTTCTCCAGGAAGCGCGGGTTGCTGCCCGGCACGGCGAGGCAGGAGCGGCGCGGCCGCAGGCGGTTCACAGTCATGCGGGGACCTCCAGAGGGTCGAGCTTGTTCGCTTTCCGGATCTCGTCGACGATACGTCCGATGATCTCCGTGATACCGAAGTCCTTGGGGGTGAAGACGGCGGCGACTCCGGCCGCCTCGAGCATCCGGGCGTCGGCGGACGGGATGATCCCACCGACGACCACCGGGATGTCGTCCACCCCGGCCCGGCGCAGCCGGTCCAGCACGTCCGGCACCAGCTCGGCGTGCGAGCCGGACAGGATCGACAGCCCGACGCAGTGCACATCCTCGGCGACGGCCGCCGAGACGATCTGCTCCGGGGTGAGCCGGATGCCCTGGTAGACCACCTCGAAGCCGGCGTCACGGGCCCGTACGGCGATCTGCTCGGCGCCGTTGCTGTGCCCGTCCAGGCCGGGCTTGCCCACGAGCAGGCGCAGCCGGCCGCTGCCCAGCTCCTCCGCGGTCCGGGCCACCTTCTCGCGGACCTCGGCGAGTGGGGTGCCCGGCTCGGCGGCGACGGCCACGGGCGCGCTGCTGACGCCCGTCGGGGCGCGGAACTCGCCGAAGACGTCCCGCAGCGCCCAGGCCCACTCGCCGGTCGTCACCCCTGCGCGGGCGCAGTCGAGGGTGGCGGCGAAGAGGTTGGTGTCCCCGGCCGCGGCCGCCTTGAGGGTGGACAGGGCCTCTTGCGCGGCGGCCTCCTCGCGGTTGTCGCGCCACTCGTGCAGCGCCGCGACGACCCGGGCCTCGTTCTCGGGGTCCACGGTCATGATCGCGGTGTCGAGGTCGGCGGTGAGCGGGTTGGGCTCGGTGCCCTCGTAGCAGTTGACGCCGACGATCTTCTCGTCGCCGGCCTCGATCCGGGCCCGGCGCTCGGCGTGCGAGGAGACCAGCTGGGCCTTGAGGTAGCCGGATTCGACGGCCGCCATGGCGCCGCCCATCTCCTGGATCCGCTCGATCTCGGCCAGGCACTCCTCGACGAGGGAGTCGACCTTGGACTCGATGACATGGGAGCCCGCGAAGATGTCCTCGTACTCCAGCAGGTCGCTCTCATGGGCGAGGACCTGCTGGATGCGCAGGGACCACTGCTGGTCCCAGGGGCGGGGGAGGCCCAGGGCCTCGTTCCAGGCCGGGAGCTGGACGGCCCGCGCGCGTGCGTCCTTGGAGAGGGTGACGGCCAGCATCTCCAGGACGATCCGCTGGACGTTGTTCTCCGGCTGGGCCTCCGTCAGGCCCAGGGAGTTGACCTGCACGCCATAACGGAAACGGCGCTGCTTCTCGTTCTCGATGCCGTACCGCTCACGGGTGATCCGGTCCCAGATGCGGCCGAAGGCGCGCATCTTGCACATCTCCTCGATGAAGCGGACGCCCGCGTTCACGAAGAAGGATATCCGGGCGACCACATCGCCGAACTTCTCGGGCGGGACCTGGCCGGAGTCCCGTACGGCGTCGAGAACGGCGATGGCCGTGCTCATGGCGTACGAGATCTCCTGGACCGGGGTGGCCCCCGCTTCCTGCAGGTGGTAGCTGCAGATGTTGATCGGGTTCCACCTGGGGATGTTGGCCACCGTGTACGTGATCATGTCGGTGGTCAGCCGCAGGGAGGGGCCCGGCGGGAAGACATGCGTCCCGCGCGAGAGGTACTCCTTGACGATGTCGTTCTGCGTCGTCCCCTGGAGCTTGGAGATGTCGGCTCCATGCTCCTCGGCGACCACCTGGTACAGCGCCAGCAGCCACATGGCCGTGGCATTGATGGTCATCGAGGTGTTCATCTGCTCCAGGGGGATGTCCTGGAACAGCCGTCGCATGTCACCGATGTGGGAGACCGGGACCCCGACCCGGCCGACCTCGCCGCGGGCGAGGATGTGGTCGGGGTCGTAGCCGGTCTGCGTCGGCAGGTCGAACGCGACCGACAGGCCGGTCTGGCCCTTGGCGAGATTGCGCCGGTACAGCTCGTTGGACGCCTCGGCCGTGGAGTGTCCGGCGTACGTCCGCATCAGCCACGGACGGTCCTTCTGGGGGCGCTCAGTCATCTAAGGGTCTCTCAGACGTTCCGGAAGCGGTTGATCGCGTCGATGTGCTTGGCGCGCAGTTCCTCGTCGCGCACGCCCATGCCCTCCTGCGGAGCGAGGGCGAGCACGCCGACCTTGCCCTGGTGGAGGTTGCGGTGCACGTCGTAGGCGGCCTGGCCGGTCTCCTCCAGGCTGTACGTCTTCGACAGCGTGGGGTGGATCTTGCCCTTGGCTATCAGACGGTTGGCCTCCCAGGCCTCGCGGTAGTTGGCGAAGTGGGAGCCGATGATCCGCTTCAGCGACATCCACAGGTAGCGGTTGTCGTACTCGTGGTTGTAGCCGGAGGTCGAGGCGCAGGTGACGATGGTGCCGCCCTTGCGGGTCACGTACACCGAGGCGCCGAAGGTCTCGCGGCCCGGGTGCTCGAAGACGATGTCGACGTCCTCGCCGCCGGTGAGCTCACGGATGCGCTTGCCGAAGCGCTTCCACTCCCTCGGGTCCTGGTTGTGCTCGTCCTTCCAGAACTTGTAGCCCTCGGCGTTGCGGTCGATGATCGCCTCGGCGCCCATCGCGCGGCAGATGTCCGCCTTCTGGTCGCTGGAGACGACACAGATGGGGTTGGCGCCGCCGGCCAGGGCGAACTGGGTGGCGTAGGAGCCGAGCCCGCCGCTCGCGCCCCAGATCAGGACGTTGTCGCCCTGCTTCATCCCGGCGCCGTTGCGGGAGACCAGCTGGCGGTAGGCGGTGGAGTTGACCAGGCCCGGAGCCGCCGCCTCCTCCCAGCTCAGATGGCCCGGCTTGGGCATCAGCTGGTTGGACTTGACGAGCGCGATCTCGGCGAGGCCGCCGAAGTTGGTCTCGAAGCCCCAGATGCGCTGCTCGGGGTCGAGCATGGTGTCGTTGTGGCCGTCGGCCGATTCCAGCTCCACCGACAGGCAGTGCGCGACGACCTCGTCACCGGGCTTCCAGGCGTTCACGCCCGGGCCGGTGCGCAGGACGACTCCCGAGAGGTCGGAGCCGATGATGTGGTACGGCAGGTCGTGGCGCTGGGTGAGCGGCGAGAGCTTGCCGTACCGCTCGAGGAAACTGAACGTGGAGACCGGCTCGAAGATCGAGGTCCACACGGAGTTGTAGTTGACGGAGCTGGCCATCACGGCGACGAGTGCCTCGCCGGGGCCGAGCTCGGGCACCGGAACCTCGTCCAGGTGCAGTGACTTGCGCGGGTCCTTGTCCCTGCTCTCGACACCGGCGAACATCTCCGCCTCGTCCTTGTGGACGGTCACGGCCCGGTAGGACTCGGGGAGCGGCAGGGCGGCGATGTCGGCAGCGGTGCTCTCGGGGGAGAGGATTGCGTCCAGGATTTCGTTCACTTGGGGCCTCCGGCGAAGCGTTGGGAAACGCTTGAGGGAACGCTGGGGTCTGGTTGGGGTGAAGCGCGGTGCCGTCGGTTCGGCTCTGTATGGTGCTGGCAGCGCGGGTGGCGCAGGAGGTGCCTGTGACGCAGGCGTCCGGGCGCGCATGGATTGCGGGGACAGCCGGCGTACGAGGGTTCTCTGCACGCCGGCCGCCCGGACACTTTCAACGTATGGCACCGCGTGCCACTCGGCAAGACACTGCGTGCCAACAATTTCTCTCAGATGTCATCCGCGGGGTACGTATGAGCAACAATGGCCGCCCTGAAGGGGGCGGCCATTGCCGAGAGTGTTCATAGGTGAACGGAAAGTTTTTCTTTTTTGCCCCGATCTTCCGCCCCGGTCCGGGCGACGGACGGGCCCGGGAGGCGGGTGTCAGCGGTTCTTGAGCGCCCGCTCGATGGTGCGCATGACCTCGCTGAGCGGCGCGTCGGTGCGGGCCACCGTCACCAGCACCTCGCCGTCCGTGGCCACCCTGGCCGCCGGCTCCTGGTCGGGGGCCGACCGGCCCGCGCCGATCCCGCTGCCGAAGGTGTCGCGGACGATCGCGAAGGCGTGGTCCAGCTGCGCCTCCACATCCCCCTGCCCGCCGCTGCGCAGCCAGCGCCGCAGCACATGGTTGTGCGCGGTGACCACCGCCGAGGCGGCGACCTCCGCCAGCAGCGGGTCGTCGTCGCCGTCGTGGTGCGCCCGCTCGTCGAAGTGGCCCAGCAGATAGCGGGTGAACAGCCGCTCGTAGCGGGCGACCGAGGCGATCTCGCGCTCCCGCAGGGTGGGCACCTTGCGGGTCAGCCGGTAGCGCTCCACGGACACCGTCGGGGACGCCGCGTACATCCGCATGACTTCCTTGATGCCCCGGCAGACCGTGTCGAGCGGATGCTCGTGCGCGGGCGCCGCGTCGAGCACCGCCTCGGCCCGTACGAGCGTGTCGTCGTGGTCGGGGAAGATCGCCTCTTCCTTGGAGCGGAAGTGCCGGAAGAAGGTCCGGCGGGCGACCCCGGCCGCCGCGGCGATCTCGTCCACGGTCGTCGCTTCGTACCCCTTCGTCGCGAACAGCTCCATCGCGGCGGTGGCCAGTTCGCGGCGCATCTTGAGCCGCTGGGCGGCGGCCCGGCGGCTTCCCGCGCTCTCCGGGGGCCCTTCGGAAGCCCCCTTCTCGGTCGATCGCGGGGTACGAGCGGACTTGGCGGGCTGGGACATGTGGGGAACGTAACACGGTGCGTCGACGGTGTGTGCGGGCGGACTGTCCGAAGGGTCCAGCAGCCCGCCCCACCCCTGCGGCCGGTCAGCGCCGGGCATACTCGCGGAAGCCGCGCCCCGTCTTGCGGCCCAGGCAGCCCGCCGCGACCAGATGCTCCAGCAGCGGCGCGGGAGCCAGCCCCGGATCGCGGAACTCGCGGTGCAGCACCTGCTCGATGGCGAGTGACACATCCAGGCCCACGACGTCCAGGAGCTCGAACGGGCCCATCGGGTAGCCGCCGCCCAGCTTCATCGCGGCGTCGATGTCATCGAGCGTCGCGTAGTGCTCCTCCACCATCTTGACGGCGTTGTTGAGGTACGGGAACAGCAGGGCGTTCACGATGAAACCGGCGCGGTCGCCGCAGTCCACCGGGTGCTTGCGCACCTTGGTGCACACCTCGCGGACGGTGGCGTGCACATCGTCCGCGGTGAGAACCGTACGCACGACCTCGACCAGCTTCATGGCGGGCGCCGGGTTGAAGAAGTGCATCCCGATGACGTCCTGGGGCCGCGAGGTGGCGCGGGCACAGGCGATGACCGGCAGCGAGGAGGTCGTGGTGGCGAGCACCGCGCCCGGCTTGCAGACCTTGTCGAGGGTGGTGAAGAGCTGCTGCTTGACCTCCAGGTCCTCGGCCACCGCCTCCACGGCGAGGTCCACGTCGGCGAACGCGTCCAGCGAACCGGCGGGGGAGATACGGGCCAGCGTCTCGTCCCGGGCCTCGGCCGTCAGCCGCCCCTTGTCGACGGAGCGCGCCAGGGACTTGGCGATCCGGGCCTTCGCCGTGTCCGCCTTGTCCTGGCTGCGGGCGGCGAGCACCACGTCGTAGCCGGCCTTGGCGAAGACCTCGGCGATACCGCTGGCCATGGTGCCGGAGCCCGCCACGCCGACGCTGCGGACGCTGCGGGCGGAGGCGGCCGCCGAGCCGGCTCCGGCCGGGGTCTCGGCGTCGGAGACGACGCCGGCGCTGCCGGGCGCCTCGTAGGTGTAGAAGCCACGCCCCGACTTACGGCCGGTCAGCCCGGCCTCGCTGAGCTGCTTGAGGATCGGCGCGGGGGCGTGCAGCCGGTCGCCGGACGCGGCGTACATGGCCTCCAGGACGCGGCGCGCGGTGTCGATGCCGACCAGGTCCAGCAGGGCGAGCGGGCCCATCGGCAGACCGCAGCCGAGCCGCATGGCCGCGTCGATGTCCTCGCGGGTGGCGTACTTCGCCTCGTACATCGCGGCGGCCTGGTTGAGGTAGCCGAACAGCAGGCCGTCGGCGACGAAGCCGGGCCGGTCGCCGACGGCCACCGGCTCCTTGCCCAGCTCCTGGGCGAGCGAGGTGACCGCGGCGACGGCCGTGGGCGCGGTCAGGACCGAGGAGACGATCTCGACCAGCTTCATCGCGGGCGCCGGGTTGAAGAAGTGCAGGCCCAGGACGCGCTCGGGACGGGCGGAGTCGGCGGCGAGACGCGTCACCGACAGGGCGTTGGTGCCGGTCGCGAGGATGGTGTCGGGCCGGACGATGCCGTCGAGCGCGGAGAACACCTCGTGTTTGGTGTCGTAGTGCTCCGGGACGACCTCGATCACCAGGTCGGCGTCGGCCGCGGCCTGCAGATCGGAGAAGGTACGGAAGCGGGCGAGCGCGTTCCGCCGCTCCTGCTCGGTGATCCGCTCGCGCTGCACGGCGCGGGCGGTGGAGGCTTCCAGGGCCGCAACTGCCTGCAGGGCGGCGGCTTCGCTGATGTCGATCCCGATGACCTCGCGGCCGGCGCGGGCCAGGACCTCGGCGATGCCGGTGCCCATGGTGCCGAGGCCGACGACGGCGATCGTGCCGAGGGACGTGCCGGGGGAGGGGGAGGTGGCGGGATCAGAGGTGGATGGACGGTCCATCGCGAGACTCCAGAGGGTGTTCCCCGGCGCAGGGCACGAGGAGAGTGACGACTGAGGGTGCTTCCGGGTACGCCAACGGGGGCACCGCGGAAGGGCGTTGCGTGATGTGGTGCACGTCGGGCAGAGCGGCCCGAGGGGAAACCGGCAGGCCCTGTCCCGGAGCCGTGCCGTACTGCGTGCTCGTGCAGAACCGACTGCACTGGCGGCTGCGTCACCAGGCCGCCCGAGCGGGTGTGCTCGTATCGAAAGCTTAACTCGGGGGTAACCAAGTTGGCCAGGGGAAGTTGGACGCCGTGTCGTGTGGCGCGGACCACGGGGAGGGGCGGTCGATGGACGAGGACTTCCATGCGCTGGCGGACCGGGCACGGGGAGAGGCGGCCGGTCCGGCGGCGGCCGCGGAGTACGTCCGGCTGGTCGCCCTCGCTCGCGCACCGGTCGCCGGGGACGAGCGGGAGGAAATGGCGCGCGTGCTGACCCAAGCGGGCCGGCCGCTGTGGGCGAGGGAGATCGCGGCCTTCGGGCTCGCCTGCGCGGCGGACCGGCGCGCCTTCGAGACGCTGGTGCTCCTGCTGAACCACCGGGACCCCGAGCGCTGTGCGACCGCGGCCGCCGCCCTGGCCCGGCTCGGCGACCCGCGCACGGCCCGGGCCGCGGCCGCGCTCGCCACCAACCCGCTGCGCACCGCCTACGCCCTTCACCCGGTCCGGCTGCTCACCGCGCTCCGCGCCCCCGAGTCCGTCCCCGCGCTCACCGCGACCCTTCAGCGGCTGCTGGCGCCGCACGACCCCTACTGGCGTATCGCGCTGGCCTGCGTGGAGGGCCTGGGCGCGCTGGGTGACGACCGGGCGGTGCCCGTGCTGACGGCCGCCCGCGACCACCCGCGGCTCGCCGCGGCGGCATCGGCGTCGCTGGCCCGGCTCGGGGCGGCTCCACGGCCGTGACCCCCCGGTGACCTGCCGGGCACGAGGTCAGGTACGGCAGGCGTCGTAGCGGGCATGCGGTGGTGTACGACGTGACGACGTGACGTCGTGGCGGACATGGCGTCACGGCAGCATGACCTCAGAGCGGACATGCCGTCATATCAGGGTGAGTTGGGTCGCTCCGGGGGCTGCGGGCTCCGGGTCGGGCGATGCCGAAATACGGCGGGAGCCGCCGGAGCGGGAGGGGCCGATGCCGGACTCCGCGGCGTACTCGTGCACCTGGCGGGTGATCCGCCGCTGGTACCACGTGGGGGCGTAGGCGCCGTCCCCGTACATCGTCTCGTACCGCCGCACCAGGTGCGGATGGTGCCGGGCCAGCCACGCCATGAACCACTCCCGGGCCCCCGGCCGCAGATGCAGGACGAGGGGCGTCACCGAGGTCGCCCCGGCCGCGGCCACGGCCCGTACGGTCGCGAGCAGCTGCTCCGGAGAGTCGCTGAGGAACGGGATGACCGGTGCCATCAGGACCGCGCACGGGATGTCGTTGGCCACGAGGGTGCGGCAGACCTCCAGACGGCGGTCGGGCGCCGGTGTGCCCGGCTCGACCGTGCGCCACAGTTCGCTGTCGAGGAACCCGACGGAGACGGAGGTGCCGACCTCGGTCACCGCCGCCGCCTGCCGCAGCAGTTCCAGGTCGCGCAGGATCAGGGTGCCCTTGGTGAGGATCGAGAAGGGATTGGCGTAGTCGCGCAGGGCGGCGAGGATGCCCGGCATCAGCCGGTAGCGGCCCTCGGCCCGCTGGTAGCAGTCGACGTTGGTCCCCATCGCGATGTGGTCGCCCTGCCAGCCGCGCGAGGCGAGCCGGCGGCGCAGCAGGTCGGCGGCGTTGACCTTCACCACGATCTGCGAGTCGAAGCCGGTCCCCGTGTCGAGGTCGAGATAGCTGTGGGTCTTGCGCGCGAAACAGTAGACGCAAGCGTGCGAGCACCCGCGATAGGGGTTGACCGTCCACTCGAAGGGCATCCGGGACGCCCCCGGCACCCGGTTCACGATCGAGCGCGCCCGGACCTCGTGGAAGGTGATTCCGCGGAACTCGGGGGTGTCGAAGGTGCGGGTCACCGCGTCGGTGCCGAAGAGCGCGGGCGCCGCCGTGGTCGCGTCGTCGTTCAGACCGTCCCAGCGCATGGCGCCTCCTTTCCTTGCAGCCCTCACGCTAGAACAGATATTCGATTCATGCCAGCTGCCGCGTCCGGCCCCCGGATTTGGGCGGGCGCCTCCCCGGTGGTTGGCTTGGCGGCACAGACCCCGCGCGGGACACACCGGCCGTGCGGGCCGAGGGGAAGGAAGAACGATGGCGCAGGTCGAGGCCTCAACGGAGCGGATCGTCGCGGCGGAACCCGAGGCGGTGCTGACCGCGCTCGCCGACTACTCCGGCACCCGCGCCAAGCTGCTCCCGGAGCACTTCAGCGAGTACGAGGTGCGCGAGGGCGGCAAGGGCGAGGGCACCCTGGTGCACTGGAAGCTCCAGGCCACCAGCAAGCGGGTGCGCGACTGCCTGCTGGAGGTCTCCGAGCCCACGGCGGGTCAGCTGGTGGAGACGGACCGCAACTCCTCCATGGTCACCACCTGGACCGTGACTCCGGCCGGCACCGGCAAGGCGAAGGTCGTCGTCACCTCTGTCTGGAACGGCGCGGGCGGTATCGGCGGCTTCTTCGAGAGGACCTTCGCGCCCAAGGGGCTCGGCCGGATCTACGACGCGGTGCTCGCCAAGCTCGCCGCCGAGGTGGAGAAGTAACCCGCACGGGTACGAGATCGGCGGGCCCGCCATGACTCTCACCGGAACGAGTGGTTTTCCCGGCGGTGAGGGCGGTCGGCGGGGAGATCGCGTCCACGGCGAAAGCCGCTGATGAGCGCCTGAAAGCCCCCTGGGGCGACCGTAGTCGGCCCCGCTTCCACACCCTTCCCGTTGAATCGTCGCGCTTGCTCGCTGTTGTCGCGTAATGCGAGAAATGGCGCGCAGACGCGACGAGGGGAGCGGTACGTGGGCGGGAGCACACTGGTGAAGGGCGCCGGGGCGGACGCCGTGGCCGCCAACGCCTGCGACGCCCCCGCCGGCGACGCCTCCTCCGGCGCCGTCGCAGGGACCGCGGCGCTCAGCCCGCGGCGGACCCGCATGGCCGTCCTGGGGCTGATGCCGGCCCTGCTGCTCGCGGCCCTCGACCAGACCGTCGTCGCGACGGCCCTCCCCAGGATCGTCGGCGAGCTGCACGGCCTGGACACCATGTCCTGGGCTGTGACCTCGTACCTCCTCGCCTCCACCATCGCCCTGCCGCTCTACGGGAAGTTCGGCGATCTCTTCGGCCGCAAGGGCGTCTTCCAGTTCGCCATCGTGGTCTTCGTGGTCGGCTCCGCACTGACCGGCTGGTCGCGGACGATGGAGCAGCTGATCGCCTTCCGCGCCGTACAGGGCATCGGCGGCGGCGGGCTGTTGATCGGCGTTCAGGCGATCATCGCCGATATCGTCCCGGCCCGCCGGCGCGGCCGCTACATGGGCCTCATCGGCGCCACCTTCGGACTCGCCTCGGTGGCGGGCCCGCTGCTCGGCGGCTTCTTCACCGACCGTGCCTCCTGGCGCTGGTGCTTCTACCTCAACGTGCCCCTGGGGCTGGTCACCCTCGGCGTCGTCGCCGCCGTGCTCCAGCTCCCCAAACCTGCCGCCAGGCCGCGTCTCGACATCCTGGGCGCTCTGCTTCTCGCCGCCTCCTCCACCTGCCTCATTCTCCTGACCAGTTGGGGCGGCACCGAGTACGCATGGCACTCCCGGGTCGTGCTCGGGCTGGCGTGCGGCGCGCTCGGTACGGCTCTCCTCTTCGTCGTCGTCGAGAACTTCGCGCCCGAACCGATCATTCCGATGCGGCTGTTCCGCGACCCGGTCTTCACCGTCACCGGACTCATCGGCGCGGTCATCGGTGTGGCGCTGTTCGGCACCGTCAGCTATCTGCCGACCTTCCTGCAGATGGTCGACGGCGTGAGCGCCACGGAGTCCGGGCTGCTCATGCTGCCCATGATGGGCGGCATCGTCCTCGCCTCCGTCGGCTCGGGCCACCTCATCAGCCGCACCGGCCGCTACAAGGTGTACCCGCCGCTGGGCTGCGCCCTCTCGGCGGTCGGCATGTGGCTGCTGTCCCGGCTCGACACCGGCACCACCCGGGCCGAGTACAGCGTGGGGATGGCGGTCCTGGGTGTCGGCATCGGCCTCGTCATGCCGGTACTCATCCTGGCCGTCCAGAACTCGGTGCCGCCGTCCGACCTCGGCGCGGCCACCAGCGCCAACAACTACTTCCGGCAGATGGGCGGTTCGATCGGCGCGGCGGTCTTCGGGACGCTCTTCGCGAACCGGCTCGCCGCCGGCCTCACGCGCGAACTGCCCGCCGGAGCCGGCCTGCCGGAGCCGGACTCGATCACGCCGCGGATGGTGCACGCCATGGACGCGGCGCTGCGCGACGGGTACATCCGGGCGTACGCCGAGGCCATGCCGCGCATCTTCCTCCATCTCGTGCCGGTGCTCGCGCTCGGCCTTCTGCTCGCCTTCCTGTTGAAGGAGAAACCCCTGGTGTCCCACCACGCCCCCGGCGCCGCCGCCGAGACCCCGACCGTTCCGCCCGCCCGGTCCGCGTACGCCCCTGCTTCCGCATCCGGCGCCGTACGCGGCTCCGCGGGCGCGGGTCCGGCCGGGGTGCCGGTCTGCGGCACGGTCCAGCACCACGACGGGACCACGGTGCCCCGCGCCGCGCTCACCCTCATCGACGTCTCCGGACGGCAGATCGGGCGGGGCGCCACCGGTGAGGACGGCCGGTACGCGCTCAGTACGCCGGGCTCCGGGGCGTATGTCCTCATCGCGGCCGCGGGCGGACATCAGCCGCAGGCGGTGAGCGTCACGGTCGGCGAGCGGCCGGTCGAGCTCGATGTGGTTCTGGGCGGGGCGGGCCGCCTCGCGGGGACGGTGCTGACCGCGGACGGCGCACCGGTGCGGGACGCGACGGTGACGCTGACCGACGTACGCGGTGAGGTGGTGGCCTCGACCCGCAGCGGGCGCGACGGCGGCTATGTGATGGGCGAGTTGGTGGCGGGGGAGTACGTCCTCGCCGCCAGCGCACCGGCGTTCCGGCCGACCGCCCTGGCCGTGACCGTCCAGGCGGCCCGCGAGACCCGCCAGGACGTCGAACTGGCGGGGGGAGCGGTACTCCGCGGCACCGTCCGTGCGCACGGCGGCCGTGCCGTCGAGGACGCCCGGGTCACGCTGCTGGACGCGGCGGGGAATGTGGTCGACACCCTGACGACCGGAGCGGACGGCACCTTCCGCTTCGTGGACCTGTCGGCGGGTGAGTACACCGTGATCGCCACGGGTTATCCGCCGGTGGCCACGGTCCTCCAGGTCGCGGGAGGCGGGCGCACCGAACGCGACCTCCAACTCGGCCACGAGGACTGAGCATTCACCCGGAACCGTGGGTGTAAACCTGTTCCGTCATTGGGGCGCGCAGTAACCCTACTCACCCGTACCGTGGTGAAAGGTGCCGCACCGCTGCGGCAGGGAAGGAGCCTCCCCTTCATGGACGGTGGCATTCCGCCGCAACGGTCACGGGAGCCGGTCGCCGTGTCCGGCAGGATTCCGCTCGCGGTCGTCGTCGTGGACGCCGACGGACTGGTGTCCCACTGGAGTTCGGGCGCGTCGCGACTCTTCGGTACCGGCCGCGCACAGGCGCTGGGCGCCCCGGCCGCCGATCTCATGCCGGTGTCCGGGGCCCTCGGGGACTCCGGTCCGCAAGGCCGCGACGAGGAGGCGTCCGACGACGACTTCGGGCCGGAACTCGGGAACTCCCTCCGGGGCAGGGTGCTCTACCCGACGGCCGGGCGCGCGAGGATGTCCGGGCCCGGCGAACGCCGGGTCGATCTGCTGTGGTGGGCCTACCCCCTGGTGGGGCCGGGGCCCGAGCGGCTGCTCGTGCTCGCGGCCGAGTCGGCGCGGCTCTTCGGGGCCGGGGGAGCGGAGGAAGAGGAGCGGGCCGCCTACGAGCGGATCGCGCCCGGCTTCGCCCTGCACACGGAATTTCCCGCGGCGGACCGGCTCGCCGAGCGGCTGCCCGACATCCTTCCCCACATGGGGCCGGCGGCAAGCGGCCGCATCGTGTCCCAGATGCTCGAACTCGGCTATCCCGTACTGGAGATCAGTCGGCAGGACCGGGTGCCCGTCACACCCGACTGGGGTGTACCGAAGTACCGCGAGCGGGAGAACCGGTCGTGGCGTGCGGGGGCCGGGGCGGCCGCCGGCCCGGGGACCGCCGCCGCCCCTGCGCCGGGTACGGCCGACGCCCCCGACCTGGAGTACGCGGCCGTCCGGGAGCGGTTGGAGTTCCTGAACGAGGTCAGCGGCCGGATCGGCACCTCACTCGATCTCGCCACCACGATCCGCGAGGTCACCAGCGCCGCCGTACCGCGTTTCGCCGACTTCGCCGGCACGCATCTGCGCGCCCAGGTGCTCGCGGGAGAGGGGTTTCCGGACGGCCCGCCGGATGTCACCACCGTATGGCACCGGGTCTGGGTGGAGCACAACGACGAGCCCGGGCGCTGGGACGACACCGTGCCGGTCGGGGAGGCCATCGCCTTTCCCGAGCACACCCCGTTCTTCCAGTGCATGGTCACCGGCGAACCGGTGCTGATCCCGCGGATCAGCGACGAGCTCGGTGACAGGATCTCGGGGCAGTTCGAGAAGCGGGACCTGCGGCCGCTGATCAACGGGCGGTCGATTCTGATCGTGCCGCTCAAGGCACGCCAGGTGGTGCTCGGCTTCATGGTCCTGCTGCGCCGCGACGGGCGCGAGGCGTTCGACGACATGGACCGTACGACCGGGGCCGAACTCGCCGCCCGGGCCGGGCTCGTGCTGGACAACGCCCGGATGTACACCTACCAGGAGAACGCCGCCGAGACGCTCCAGGACAGCATGCTGCCGCAGGTCGCGCCCAGGATGGCGGGGTGTGACACGGCGACGCGCTATCTGCCCGGGACCCGTCTGGGGCGGGTCGGCGGGGACTGGTTCGACACCGTCAGGCTGCCGGGGTCGCGTAGCGCCCTGGTCGTCGGCGATGTGATGGGACACGGTCTGAACTCCGCCGCCATGATGGGCCAGCTGCGTACGGCCGTGCAGACCATGGCGGCGCTGGACCTGCCGCCCGAGCAGCTGCTGCGCAACCTCGACGACCTCGCGCAGCGGCTGGGCGAGCACTACCTCGCGACCTGCCTGTACGTGGTATACGACCCGGTGGAGTCGGTGCTCCGGATCTCCAACGCCGGGCACATCCCGCCCGTGCTCGTACGCGCCGAGGACGGCCGCAGTGAGCTGCTGTCCATCCCGACCGGCGCCCCGATAGGAGTCGGCGGGGTGGCCTTCGAGACCGCGACCGTGCAGGTGGCACCCGGGGACCGGCTGGTGCTGTGCACGGACGGGCTGGTCGAGGTGCGGGGCGAGGACATCGGCGTGGGGCTCGCCGCGCTGTGCGAGTCCGCCGCGCATCCGGCCGCGTCGATGGACGAGGCCTGCGACACCATCATCCGGGCGCTGGGTGTCCGCGGCGGAGGCAGTGACGACGTGGCGCTGCTGATGGCGCGTCTGAACGGCATACCGCCCCAGGACGTGGCCTTCTGGCAGCTCGCCCCCGACCCGCGCGAGGTGGGGCGGGCCCGGCGCCTGGTCCGGGAGCAACTGGAGGCCTGGGGCCTGGCCGCGGTGGTGGAGAGTGCCGAGCTGCTGGTGAGCGAGGTCGTCACCAACGCCGTGCGGCACGCGCACTCCGGACGCGTGGGGCTTCGGCTGGTGCGTGCCGAGGCACTGCTGCACTGCGACGTCACGGATGACGACCATGCGCTGCCGGTCCTGCTCGGCGCGGGCAGGGACGCCGCGGGCGGCCGGGGCCTGCGGGTGGTGAACAGCGTGGCGCGGAAATGGGGCGCCAGCCGGACCCGGCAGGGGAAGACGGTCTGGTTCGAAGTGGCCGTGCCGCGCGGGGCGCGCGGGGACTCCGGGCAGCACGGATGAGCGTTTCGAGGGCGTACGAGAGCGCGTGGGAGGGCTACTGGCGGACGACATCGGACGCTCCCGGCGAGGCCATCTGGGATGCCGACCCCTCGCTGACCGCCGCCCCGCACATGGAGTTTCTGGCTCCGTACGCCGACACCGCGCTGCCGATCGTCGATCTGGGATGCGGGAACGGCACGCAGACCCGCTATCTGGCCGGACGGTTCGCCCGGGCGGTGGGCGTGGATCTGTCGGCCTCGGCCATAGAGCACGCCCGGCGCAACGACCCGGAGAAGGCTGCCTGGTTCGAGCAGCTCGATCTGGCGGACCACGCGGCGGTCGAGGAGCTGCACACCCGGCTCGGCGACACCCATGTGTATATGCGGGCCGTCATCCACCAGAGCGAGGTGAAGGACCGTGCGTTGGTCGCCGCGGCGGTGGCGCAGCTGGTCGGGGTCCGGGGGCGGGCCTTCGTGGCCGAGCTGACCGTCGCGTCGAGGACGGTGCTCCAGGAGCTCGTACGGGAGCCGGGCGGGCCGCCACCCAAGCTCGCACGGGTCTTCGAGCACGGGCTGAAGCCCGCCGAGGCCGATGACGCGGAAGTGCCCGGTCTCTTCCGGGCGGCAGGTCTGGAGGTGCTCGCGCACGGCCGTACGGCGCTCGCTCAGACGGAGTACCGGGCGGACGGCTCACTGATCGAGTTGCCGGCTCAGTGGCTGGTCGTGGGCCGTACGGGCTGACTTCACAGGTCTGGACCGGTGGGGTTGTCCACAGGCGTGGTCCGGCCGTGGGGCAGCGCGTACGGTTTTGTGGCATGAAGATCCTCATCTCCGCGGACATGGAAGGCGCGACCGGGGTCACCTGGCCCGCCGACGTGCTGCCGGGAAGCGAGCAGTGGGAGCGGCACCGGCCGCTGTTCACTTCCGATGTCAATGCGGCGATCGCCGGGTTCTTCGACGGCGGCGCGGAGGAGGTGCTGGTCAACGAGGCGCACTGGACCATGCGCAATCTCCTGCTGGAGCGGCTGGACGACCGGGCGCAGATGCTCACCGGGCGCCACAAGTCGCTCAGCATGGTCGAGGGTGTCCAGCGCGGTGACGTGGACGGGGTGGCGTTCGTCGGCTACCACACCGGGGCGGGCACGGAGGGCGTGCTGGCCCACACCTACCTCGCCAACTCCATCACCGGAGTGTGGGTGAACGGGGCCCGTGCGAGCGAGGGCCTGCTCAACTCCCTGGTGGTGGCGGAGTACGGCGTTCCGGTCGTCCTGGTGACCGGCGACGACCGCACCTGCGAGGACGCCGGAGGCTACGCGCCACGGGCGCGCGCCGTCGCTGTGAAGGACTACGTCTCGCGGTATGCCGCCGTCTGCCGCACACCGGCCCGTACGGCGGCGGACATCCGGGCGGCGGCCAAGGACGCCGCCGGGCTCGCGGTTCGTCATGAGCCCTCGCGCGCCGGGCCGTTCACGGTGGAGCTGGAGTTCGACGCCGAGCATCTGGCGGGGGCGGCGACGGTGGTGCCGGGCGTCGTGCCGGCCGGTGAGCGGCGCGTCGCCTATACGACCGACACGATGTACGACGGCATCCGCTGCTTCAAGGCGGTCACGACCATCGTCTCGGCCGCCGTGGAGGAGCAGTATGGCTGACCGGATGGCGCCGGCCGAGGCGGTGCTGGACGCGGTGGTGCCGGACGAGGTGGTGCGGTTGACCGCCGAGCTGATCCGCATCGACACCACCAACCGCGGCGGCGGTGACTGCCTCGAGCGTCCCGCGGCCGAGTACGTCGCGGAGCGGCTCACCGAGGCGGGGCTCGACCCCGTGCTGCTGGAGCGGGAACGGGGTCGTACGAACGTGGTGGCGCGGATCGAGGGCACGGACCCCGGCGAGGACGCGCTGCTGGTCCACGGTCATCTCGACGTGGTGCCCGCCGAGCCCGCCGACTGGAGCGTGCACCCCTTCTCGGGAGAGCTCCGGGACGGCGTGGTGTGGGGCCGCGGCGCGATCGACATGAAGAACATGGACGCGATGATCCTCTCCGTCGTACGGGCCTGGGCGCGCGCCGGGGTCCGGCCGCGCCGGGACATCGTGGTGGCCTTCACCGCAGACGAGGAGGACAGCGGGGTGTACGGCTCCGGCTTCCTCGCCGACCACCACGCCGAGCTGTTCGAGGGCTGCACGGAAGGCATCTCGGAGTCGGGGGCCTTCACCTTCCACGCCTCCGGGCTGCGGCTCTATCCGATCGCGGCGGGGGAGCGGGGCACGGCGTGGCTCAGGCTGACCGCGCACGGCAGGGCGGGCCACGGCTCCAAGGTCAACCGGTCGAACGCGGTGAGCAGGCTGGCCGCGGCGGTCGCCCGCATCGGCGAGTACGAGTGGCCGGTCCGGCTGACCCCGACCGTACGGGCCGCGCTGACCGAGCTCGCGGCGGTGCACGGCATCGAGGCGGACCTGTCCGCGGGCGACCCGGGGGATCTGGCCCGGGACGTCGACGCGCTGATCGCCGAACTGGGGCCGGCCGGTGCCCTGGTCCAGCCGACGGTGCGCAACAGTACGAATCCGACCGTGCTCGATGCCGGATACAAGATCAATGTGATTCCGGGCCATGCGACGGCATTTGTCGACGGGCGGATGCTGCCCGGCACGGAGGAGGAGTTCCTGACGACGCTCGACCGGCTCACCGGCCCGGACGTGGACTGGGAGTTCCACCACCGTGAGGTCCCGCTCCAGGCGCCGGTCGACTCCCCGACGTTCCTGGCCCTGCGTGAGGCCGTGGAGTTCTTCGATCCCGGGGCCGCCACGGTGCCGTACTGCATGTCGGGCGGTACCGACGCCAAGCAGTTCTCCCGGCTGGGGATCGCCGGCTACGGCTTCTCCCCGCTGAAGCTGCCCGAGGGTTTCGACTACCAGGCCCTGTTCCATGGCGTGGACGAGCGGGTCCCCGTCGAGGCGCTGCACTTCGGGGTGCGGGTGCTCGACCGGTTCCTGAGGAACAGCACCTCCGGGCCGGCGCCTCGAGGAGCGGGCCACCGGGGGACGGCAGCGCGACGAGCGGCCCGCGGAAGGAGTGAGTGATGGTGTCCACGGCCCCGTACGGCGCATGGCGCTCACCGATCGGTGCGGCGCTGGCCGCCGCGCACGACGGGCGTCCGGAGTTCCTGGGCGCCGTCGGCACCGAGACGTGGTGGACCGAGCCGCGGCCCGCCGAGAGCGGGCGGCGGGCCCTGGTCCGTCGCCGGGCGGACGGCAGCGAGCAGTCGCTCCTTCCCCCGCCGTGGAATGTCCGCAGCAGGGTCATCGAGTACGGGGGGCAGCCCTGGGCGGCGGTGCCCCGGGCGGAGGGCGGACCGCTCGTCGTCTTCGTGGACTTCGCCGACCAGCGGCTCCACGCCTACGAACCCGACGCCCCCGGGGCCCCCGGACCCCGTCCGCTCACCCCTCTCTCACCCCTCGGGAGCGGACTGCGCTGGGTCGATCCGCAGCTCCACCTCGACCGGGGTGAAGTGTGGTGCGTACTGGAAGAGTTCACCGGCGAGAGGCCTACGGACGTCCGGCGGGTCGTCGCGGCGGTGCCGCTGGACGGATCGGCCGCCGAGGACCGTTCCGCCGTCCGGGAACTGACCGATGACAGCCATCGGTTCGTGACCGGTCCGCAGCTGTCCCCCGACGGCCACCGGGCCGTCTGGCTCGCCTGGGACCATCCGAGGATGCCCTGGGACGGCACCGAGGTGAAGGTCGCCGATGTCACGGCGGACGGCCGGTTCACCGGCGTACGGACCCTGTTGGGCGGGCCGTCCGACGGAGCCGGGGCGCGGGAGGCCGTCGCCCAGGTGGCCTGGGCGCACGACGGGAGGCTGCTGGCCGCGAGCGACCGCACCGGCTGGTGGAACCTCTACGAGGTCGGCGTGGACGACGGGCGCGTCACCGCACTGTGCCCGCGCGCCGAGGAGTTCGGCGGGCCGCTGTGGAAGATCGGCCATCGCTGGTTCGCCCCGCTGCCCAGCGGGCTCGTCGCCGTCGTACACGGCCGGGGCACCACCGCCCTCGGCATCCTCGACCCGGAGACCGGCGACCTGTGCGACGTCCCCGGCCCCTGGACGGAGTGGGCGCCGAGCCTCGCCGTGCAGGACACCCGGGTGACCGGCATCGCGGCGAGCCCGCGCAGCGGATACGAGGTCGTGGAACTCGACACCACCACCGGCCACACCCGGGTGACCGGGGCCGAGCACCGTGACCCGGTCGATCCGGCGTACTACCCCGAACCGCGGATCCGGACCTTCACCGGGCCCGGCGGCCGAGAGGTCCATGCTCATATCCATCCGCCGCACAGCCCCGACCACATCGCGCCGGCCGACGAGATCCCGCCGTATGTGGTGTGGGCGCACGGCGGGCCCACCAGCCGCGCCTCCCTCGTCCTCGACCTGGAGATCGCCTATTTCACCTCCCGGGGCATCGGCGTCGCGGAGGTCGACTACGGCGGCTCGACGGGCTACGGGCGGGAGTACCGCGACCGGCTGCGCGGACAGTGGGGCGTGGTGGACGTCGAGGACTGCGCGGCCGTCGCCGAGGCACTGGCCGAGGAGGGGACAGCCGACCGCGCCCGGCTCGCCATCCGCGGCGGCAGCGCGGGCGGCTGGACGGCCGCGGCATCCCTCGCCGGTACGGACGTCTACGCCTGTGGCACCATCAGCTACCCCATCCTGGACCTCACCACCTGGGCCGGCGACGGTACGCACGACTTCGAGTCGCGGTACCTCGACGGCCTGGTGGGCCCGCCGGCCGAGGTCCCGGCCCGCTACCGTGAGCGGTCGCCGCTGCACCGCGCCGACCGGATCACCGCGCCCTTTCTGCTCCTCCAGGGGCTGGACGATGTGATCTGCCCTCCCGCCCAGTGCGAGCGGTTCGTCGCGGAGATGGCCGGGCGGGGCGTTCCGCACACCTATCTCGCCTTCGAGGGCGAGGGCCATGTGTTCCGCAGGGCCGACACCCTGGTCCGGGCGCTGGAGGCCGAACTCTCCCTCTACGCCCAGACCTTCGGCCTCACCCTGCCGGACATACCCACCCTCGCACTCACCCGGTGATCCGGAGCCTCGCCGGACGAGAGGTGGGTGAACCGAACCCCCGGATTCCGTGGTGCCACCCTCGTGCGGAGGGCGTCCCTCCGGAAGCCTGGTGATGTCAGCGTCCCTCCGAAGCGGGCCGTGGAACCGTCATGAGCCCGGCGGCAGTTCGCGCCGCGTCGCCCTGTCCTCGGAGGTCCCGAGGCGGTCCTCGGGGTCCCTCGGGGTCCCTCGGGGGTCCCGAGGCGGACTCGTGGCCGCGGTGTGCCTGGTCGGCCGGGGTGGTACGGGCCGCCCTCGTCGCGGGCTCACCCGGACGGAGCAGCGTCCCTCCCCGGAGGGACCGGACCCGCGGGCGGGGCCCGCCGGCGCGGGCCCATGCTGGGACCGAGGGGGTGGTCGGCCGACATCCGAAGGAAGGTCCGGAGATGAGCCTCAGAACATCGACGAGCAGCAGTCCCGGACGCCGGGGCGGACGCCTCCCCGACGCCAGGACGCCCGGCGGGGTGGCGCTCATGGGCCTCGTGTTCCTCGCCCGGGCGCGGGTGAGGCGCGGCGTGGCCGCGGCACCGGTGCCGGCCGCTGCCGTGGCGGCGGCCCTCCTCGCCTCCCCCGCCGCCTTTCTCGCTCCGGTTGGGGCTGGGGCGTCCGCTGTTTCCTCGGCTCGGGTGGGGCCTGGGGCGTCCGCTGTTTCTTTGGCTCGGGTGGGGCCTGGGGCGTCCGCTGTTTCCTCGGCTCGGGTGGGGCCTGGGGCGTCCGCTGTTTCCTTGGCTCCGGCGGGGCCTGGGGCCTCCGCCGTCTCCCTGGCTCACATGGAGTCGGGAGCCTCCGCCGCCCCCGTCGGGTCCGCCGACCGGAGGCCGCTGCCCGACCTGGTCGGGCGGAGCGTGACCGCTGCCCAGGACGCGGCCCGGTCCGCGGGCTTCCTCACGCCCCGCACCTACGACGCCCTGGGGCTGGGCCGTTCCCTGCTGTCCGGCGATGACTGGAAGGTCTGCGCACAGGAGCCCCGTCCCGGTGAGGTGGAGACGACGGCCGAGATCACCCTGGGGGCGGTGCTGCTCGACGAGACCTGTCCCGGCGGCAGCCCCGACGGCCCGCCTGCCTGGAGATGAGCGAACCGTGTTCGTAGGATGGCCCGATGCCTGAAACCGACTACCTCGCCACCGGCCCCCGCGTTGCCGTCCGGCACATCGGGCCCGACGATGTCGAGGAGTTCACGGCCGCGGTGCGGGCGAGCACGGAACTCCACCATCCCTGGGCCTATTTGCCGTCCACCCCCGAGGAGTTCGAGCTGTGGACGGCGAAATTCCGGCAGCCGACGGCCGAGGGTTTTGTGGTCTGCGAGCGGGAGACCGGCCGGATCGCGGCGGGCATCGCCATCAACAACATCGTCCGCGGCGCCTTCCAGTGCGGCGCGGTGGGCTACGGCGCGTTCGCGCACGCCGCCGGCCGCGGCTTCATGACCGAAGGGCTCGCTCTCGTCGTGCGCCATGCCTTCGGCATCCTGGGCCTGCACCGGCTGGAGGCCAATATCCAGCCCGGGAACGAGGCCTCGCTCAGGCTGGTGAAGCGGCTCGGCTTCCGGCTGGAGGGCTGCTCGCCCGACTTCCTCTTCATCAACGGAGCATGGCGCGATCACGAGCGCTGGGCGATCATCAACGACACGGCAGCCACGGCCCACGGATGACCCGCCTCCGGACCGCTGCCGGACACTGCGTCCGGCCACAGGCTCCGGACACCGCGTCCGGGGACCCCGGCTCTGCGCAACTCTGACCTGGAACGGGCCTGTTCAGCCGGGCCGAGAGCGTGTTCCATGGTCATCGGGGGGCGCCGGTGAGGCGGCGGCCCGTACGAGGGAGCGAGGTTGCCGTGCCCACGACCGTGCGACGGACCGTACTGACCCTGCCCGGAGTGCCCGTCGGGCCGGAGAACCCGCTGCCCGCGCTGACCCCGCGGGGCGGGACCCACCGCGTCGACCAACGCGGAGGCACCCCCGGCGGTGGCCATGGCAGCGCCGCCCTCCCCGTGGACATGGCCCGCCGTACCGCCGATGAGCCGCTCCGCTCGGTGCTGCCCGTACGGCTGCTCGACGGCTACGGCCGCAGCCGGCGCCCCATCCGCCTCGATGCGATCGTCCTCGAGAACGACCGGCTCCGCGCCACCGTTCTGCCCGGCCTCGGCGGCCGCGTCCACTCCCTGCACCACAAGCCCACCGGTCGTGAACTCCTCTACCGCAACCCGGTGTTCCAGCCCGTCGGCTTCGCCTCCAACGGCGCCTGGTTCTCCGGCGGTATCGCATGGAACATCGGCGCGACCGGCCACACCACCCTCTCCTGCGCCCCGCTGCACGCCGCCCGCGTGCCCGCGCCCGACGGCGGCGAGATGCTGCGGCTCTGGGAGTGGGAGCGGCTGCGTGACACACCGTTCCAGGTCGATCTGTGGCTTCCCGAGGACACGGACTTCCTCTGCGCCGGTGTCCGCATCCGCAATCCGCACGACCGCCCCGTACCGGTTTCCTGGTGGTCCGACATCGCCGTCCCGGAAGAGGGTCCGGCATCGGACGCCTCCGCGGACACGCGTGTTCTCGCCCCCGCCGACCAGGCCTGGCACTCCGGCCACGAGCGCAGCCTGCGCCGGGTCCCCGTCCCCGAGTGGCAGGGCACCGACCGTACGTATCCGCTGCGCGGCGAGTACCCGGCGGACTACTTCTACGAGGTGCCGGGCGACGCCCGGCGCTGGATCGCCGCGCTCGGCGAGCACGGCCACGGGCTCGTCCAGACCTCCACCGACCTGCTGTGCGGGCGCAAACTCTTCCTCTGGGGCTCCGGCCGTGGCGGGCGGCGGTGGCAGCAGTGGCTGACCGAGCCCGGGACAGGCGGCTATGCCGAGATCCAGGCCGGACTCGCCCGCACCCATCGGGAGCACGTACGGCTGGACGCCGGGGCGGAGTTCACCTGGCTCGAGGCCTACGGGCCGCTGTCCGCCGACCCGGCGGCGGTGCACGGCGCGGACTGGGGCGCGGCGCGCACGGAGGTGGAGGCCTCCCTCGAGGCGGTGCTGCCGCGTGCCTGGGTCGACGCGGCCCACGCCGCCTGGCTGCCGTGTGCGGACACCGAGCCGGGGGAGCGTCTGGCGACCGGCTCGGGCTGGGGCGCCCTCGAAGCGGCGCGTGCCGGGTACGAACTCGCGGGCACCCCCTTCGACCCGTCCACCCTCGGCGACGAACAGCAGCCGTGGCTGGAGCTGCTGCGGACCGGCGGCCTGCCGGACACTCCGCCCACGGCCGACCCGGGGCCCTCGCTGGTCTCCCCGGCCTGGCGGGAACTGCTGGAGGAGGCGCGGCCCGGTGCGTCCGCCGACTATCACCTGGGGGTCGCCCAGTGGCACGCCGGGGACCGCGCCCAGGCCGCGCGCAGCTGGGAACGTTCGCTGAAGGCGGCGGAGAACCCCTGGGCGCTGCGCTGCCTCGCCGTGGCGGCCGGGGAATCCGGTGATCCCGAACGGGCCGCCGACAGGCTGTTCCACGCGGTGGGGGACTTCGCGGACGAGTTGCCCGCTGCCGCACTCGCCGCTCTCGGGCGGGAGGCCGTCGACGCCCTTCTCGAGGTCGGCCGTGCCGGGGACGCCCGTACGGTCCTCGGCGCGCTGCCGCCCGGTGCCCGGGAGCACGGGCGCTTCCGGCTGCTGGAGGCGCGGCTCCTGCTGGCCGAGGGCGACGCGGCGGCCGCCCGTGCCGTGTTCGACGACGACTTCGAGGTCGCCGACCTCCGTGAGGGCGAGGAGACGATCGAGGAGACGTGGTACGCCGTCGCGGAGCGGCTGGTCGCCGGGGAGGCCCCGGTGACCGGCGCCATACGGGCCCGGGCCCGGGCCGAGCACCCGCTGCCGGAGCGTTTCGACTTCCGTATGCGGCCGAACGGCTGATCTCGTGCCGGAACCGGCGGGCCGGGGAATGGTCGAATCCGGTCCGCCGTTGCCCGGGCATGAAGGCAGTCACGATCAACGCATACGGCGAGACCCCGCAGCTCACCGAGCAGCCCGAGCCGAAGGTCGGCCCGGACACCGTGCTCATCCGCACCAGGACCGCCGGAGTCAACCCGGTGGACTGGAAGGTCGCGGCGGGCTACCTCGATCCGCTCCTGTACGTCCACTTCCCCCTCATCCCCGGCTGGGACGTGGCCGGTGTGGTGGAGGGGGTGGGGCCCGCCGTCACCGAATTCGCCCCCGGGGACGAGGTGATCGGCTACAACCGCCAGGACCATGTGCAGAACGGCACCTTCGCCGAACTGGTCCCCGCCCCCGTCCGTACCCTCGCGCGCAAGCCCGCCTCGCTGAGCTGGTCGCAGGCCGGGGGTCTGCCGCTGGCGGGGCTCACCGCCTACCAGTCGCTCCGCGCCGCAGGTGCCGGCGAGGGTGACACGGTGCTGGTGCACGCCGCGGCCGGTGGTGTCGGCTCACTCGCCGTCCAGATCGCCGTCGCCCGGGGCGCGCGGGTGATCGGTACGGCGAGCGAGCGCAACCACGACTTCCTGCGCTCCCGCGGTGCGGAGCCGGTGACCTACGGCGACGGGCTGGTGGAACGCGTACGGGCGCTGGCCCCCGACGGGGTGGACGCCGCACTCGACTTCGTCGGCGGCGAGGCGGTGGCCCAGTCCCTGGAGCTCGCCAAGTCCCCGTCGTCGGTCGTCTCCGTCACCGACCACGAGATCGCCGCGAAGGGCGGTCGCTATGTCTTCGTCCGCCCCGACGCCGCCGATCTGACCGCCCTGGCCGAACTCGCCGACGCCGGGCGGCTCACGATCGATGTCAGCAACGAGCTGCCCGTCTCGCAGGCCGCCGAGGCGTTCCGGCTCAGCCAGGAGGGCCATACCCGAGGGAAGATCGTCCTCACCGTCTCCTGACGCTGTTTCAGGGAGCCTGTTTCAGGTGGCCGGCCCGCCGCGGTCGACGTACTCGAACACCGAGCCGTCGGGGTGGCGGGCCAGCAGATTGCGGCCCACCGCGGTGGGCAGCGGGCCCGCGATGATCTGGGCGCCCACCTCGCTCAGCACGGCATGCGCCTCGTCCACGTCCTTCACGGCGATGGTGGCCGTGACCTTCCGCAGCACCTCGATCTCGTTCGCGGGCCCGCTCATCAGCAAAAAGGCGCCCACCGCCGCGACGGACACCCCGCCGCGCTCGAAGCGCAGGGCTTCGCTGCCCGTCAAACGCTCATAGACCCCGACCGCGGCTTCGAGGTCGTCGACGCACACCCGCAGTGAGGTTCCCAAGATCTCCATACGAAGGAGCCTAGTTGGCTTCCGCCGGAGGCCGCGAGACCCTTCGGGCGGCGGAACCTTACTCCGGCCGGCGGCCCCGCCCGGCACTGCGGGAGGGGGGTTCCCGCGTCAGTCGGACGTCGGGCGGTAGACCGTGAGCGCCTCCTCGGCCTTGTCGATCACCAGGGCCGGAGGCGCCGGCGCCACCTCGCCGTCGTAGGCCATGTCGGTTCCCGGCGCCAGCCCGGTGATCCGGGTCCGCTGGGTACGGATGGCCGCGTACACGGGGGAGCGCCGCAGCACGCCGGTCAGCGCCGCGGTCAGCAGGCGCGTACGGGCGAAGCGGCCGCCGTGCACGATGCGTACGTCCAGCAGCCCGTCGGCCAGGTCGTAGCGGCGCACCGGTGCGACACCGACGCTGCGATAGGCGCCGTTGCCCGCGAACAGCAGCCACATCGACCGCCGCCGCCCGTTCACCACGGCCTCGACCGGCCGGGAGGTGCGCAGTACCCGCACCACCCCCAGCAGGCTCGCCGCGGGACCGCCGAGCCTGGACGACCAGCGCTCCCGCACCCGTACCAGCTCGGCGTACGACCCGAGGCTGAAGGTGTTGAGGAAGTGGACGGGCTCAGCGGGCTCGCCGTGCCGTCGCACCGGGGTGATCCGGCCCATGTCGACCTTCACCGCGCTGCCCGCCGCCACCGCCGCGCAGGCGTCCTGGACGGTCTCCACCCCGAGATCGACCGCGAAGTGGTTGAACGTCCCGCCGGGGAGTACGGCGAGCGGCACGTCGTACCGCAGCGCCGTCGTCGCCGCCGCGTTGACCGTGCCGTCGCCCCCGAACACCCCCAGCGCGCCGCCGCGTTCGGCGGCGTCCTGCGCCGCCTCCGCCAGCACCGCCGGCAAGGGACCGGCGCTCTCCTCGTACAGCACCACCTCCGCCTTCGGCAGAGCCGTCCGCAGTTGCCGCACCGGATCGGTCACCGCGGGCTGCACCCCGGACGAGGGGTTCATCACCACGATCAGGCCGTCGCCGCCGGGCAGGGCGGGCGCATCCGTACGCGGCCGGGCGGGCGGCGGCAGCTGGGTGCGGGAGGGCACGAGCCCGCGCACCGCGTACGCCGCGCCCGCGCCCAGCGCCGCACCGGCCAGCACATCGCTCGGATAGTGAACGCCCGTGTACACGCGGGAGAAGGCGACGGACGCGGCGACCGGCGCCAGGACGGCTCCCCAGCCACGGGATTCCAGGGACGCCCCGACGGCGAAGGCCGCCGCCGACGCGGAGTGCCCGGAGGGGAAGGAGGTGGTGATCGGCTGCCGGGTGAGCTGTCTGATCAGCGGCACCGAGTCAAGCCCCGGGCGCGGCCGGCGCACCGACCGTTTGCCGAGGGTGTTGACCGTGGCAGAGGCCAGGGCCAGCGACGCGACACCCCGTGCCGCCGCACGCCGCCCGCGCGGGCTCCCGACCGCCCACATGCCGGCCGCGATGCCGAACCACAGCAACCCGTGGTTGGCGCTCCGGCTCAGCCGCGGCAGCACCCGGCGGGCGCCGGGCCAC
>NZ_JBQQBW010000170.1:0-10703 GCF_052245415.1 Streptomyces sp. 8N706
GGCGCCCCGGCCACGGACGGCGCCCGGCCGTCAGCATGAGGAAGGGCCGGGCGGGCCGGGGACGACGACCGAGCGTACGAGCAGAATGGGCGGCAGTCGGGCACGTGTGAGCGTGGAGAGTCCTTGTCGGACGTGGCGACCCGCGCCGCGCTCCGCGAGGCGGGCGTGGAGGTGGCGGAGGCGTGAAGCTGACGATTCTGGGTGGCGGCGGCTTCCGCGTCCCCCTGGTCCACGGGGCCCTGCTCCGGGACCACGGCGAGGGGCGGGTCACCGATGTGACCTTGTACGACCTCGACACCGGGCGGCTGTCGGCCATCCGCCGCGTCCTGGCCCAGCAGGCCGCCGGTGCCCGGCAGTCCGGTGGTACGGCCGGGGAGGCGCCGCGCGTCACCGTCACCACCGACCTCGACGAAGCCCTCAGGGGCGCCGACTTCGTCTTCTCGGCGATCCGCGTCGGCGGGCTCGACGGGCGCGCCGCCGATGAGCGCGTCGCTCTCTCCGAGGGCGTACTGGGCCAGGAGACGGTCGGCGCGGGCGGCGTCGCCTACGGGCTGCGTACGGTTCCGGTCGCCGTCGAGATCGCCCGGCGCGTCGCCGCGCTGGCTCCGGACGCGTGGGTCATCAACTTCACGAACCCGGCGGGGCTCGTCACCGAGGCCATGTCCCGCCACCTCGGCGACCGTGTCATCGGCATCTGCGACTCACCCGTGGGCCTGGGCCGCCGGGCCGCCCGCGCACTCGGCGCCGACCCGGAGGAGGCGTGGCCCGACTACGTCGGCCTGAACCACCTCGGCTGGCTGCGCGGGCTGTACGTCGCCGGGCGCGACGAGCTGCCCCGGCTGCTGGCCGACCCCCACGCCCTCACCTCCTTCGAGGAGGGCAGGCTCTTCGGAGCCGACTGGCTCCGGTCGCTCGGCGCGATCCCCAATGAGTATCTGCACTACTACTACTTCAACCGGGAAGCGGTGCGCGCGGCGCAGGAGGCCGAGCAGACCCGCGGCGCCTTCCTCCGCGACCAGCAGCGGCGTTTCTACGCGGAGATGGAGCGCGGTGACGGGCCCGCCCTGGAGGCCTGGGACCGCACCCGCGCCGAGCGCGAGGCCACGTATATGGCCGAAAACCGTGAGGCGGCCGGGGCCGGTGAACGCGACGCCTGCGACCTGGAGTCCGGTGGCTACGAACAGGTCGCCCTCGCCCTGATGCGGGCCATCGCCCGCAACGAGCGCACCACCCTCATCCTCAACGTCCGCAACCGCACGACCCTGTCGTTGCTGGACACGGACGCCGTCATCGAGGTGCCCTGCTTCGTGGACGCGGGCGGTGCGCATCCCGTATCCGTCGCACCGCTGCCCGATCACGCCACCGGACTGGTGTGCAGTGTCAAGGCGGTCGAGCGCGCGGTCATGTCAGCTGCCGAGAGCGGCTCGCGCGCCACCGCGGTGAAGGCCTTCGCCCTGCATCCGCTCGTCGACTCGGTGACCGTCGCCCGCCGGCTCGTGGACGGCTACGCCGAGGCACACCCCGGGCTGGCGCATCTCCGGGCATGACGCCCCTCTCCGGGCCTTCGCGTGCGACCCGGTCGGCCCCGTCCACGTCGTGTTCGCTGCCCCCAGCGACAGGCCTCAGCTGACGTCGCGAGGACGGAACTGGATACTGATGCGCGGCCCGACCGGCTTTGCGGTCTTGGGGATCGCGTGGTCCCACGTGCGTTGGCACGATCCCCCCATCACGATGAGATCACCGTGGCCGAGCGCCTGCCGGACGGTCGTACCGCCGCCCTGGCGTGGCCGCAGGTGGAGGAAGCGGGGCTCTCCGACGGAGAGGATGGCGACCATGGTGTCCTCGCTCCTGCCGCGGCCGTGTCTGTCGCCGTGCCAGGCGACGCTGTCGTGGCCGTCGCGGTAGTAACAGAGACCGGCGGTGCGGAACGGCTCGCCGAGTTCGGCGGCGTAGTGCTCGCTCAGGGCCGAGCGCGCCTCGGTCAGCACCGGGTGGGGGAGTGGGTCGCTCTCCTTGTAGAAGGAGAGCAGCCGCGGCACGTCGACCTCGCGTTCGTACATGGTGCGCCGCTCAGCGTGCCAGGGGACGCGCGTGGCGAGCCATTCGAACAGCGTGTCGGCGCCGGTCAGCCAGCCCGGCAGGACGTCGATCCACGCTCCGCGGCCGAGCGTCGTGCGCTGGACGGGATCAAGTGAGCGGAGGCCGACCTCATCGCCCTCATCGAAGAGAGAGCCTTGCAGGTGGATCGCCATATCGACAATGGTACGCGCCATTAGAACACGTGCGCGAATCGTGGCGCTCGTTTGCTGTCCGCTACGGGTGGCGAGCGGTCCGTGGTGACCTGCTGCGACGCGCTGCCGGCCGGAACCGTCGTGCCTTCCCCGCCTGGGCGGCCTCCGCATTCCGCAGCTGCCGCAACCGGCGGGCAGTGTCAGTGTCGGCAGCGGAGCTCCCTGCCCTCCTGTCGGTCGCGAGCTCGGCGCCGCGCGGGATCCGGGCAGTGGCGGGGCACCGCCTCGATCTCCGCGGCCACTCGGCCCGGCGTGGGGCGCAGTTCCGGAACTTCGACGCGCAATCACCTCATGATGGCCCGTCACATTTCAATGCTGAGCGTTCCTTTACGGCTCGGAGCGACGGCCTCCGACGACCGGTTGCGTATCGCGTGCGGCTCCCTCCAGGGCGGCGGAACGCGGCGAGCTCCGGGCCCCTCCGGTGGTCGCGGATCTCTCGGCGAGCGACATGAGCTCTTTGCGCCTATCGTGTGAAATATGACGACACAAGAGAGCAACCTCACGTTCTACACGGTCAAGTCCGGTGACACACTCACGGCCATTGCTGCCAGGTTCGGCACGACGGTCCAGCAGCTCGTCAAGTGGAACAAGATTCCCAACCCGGACGTCATCAAGCCCGGACAGCGGCTGGTCGTCGCCAAAGCGGACTCGCCCCACGAGACCTTCTACACGGTCAAGTCCGGTGACACGCTTACGGCCATTGCTGCCAGGTTCGGGACAACGGTCGAGCAACTCGTCAAGTGGAACAGGATTCCCAACCCGGACGTCATCAAGCCCGGACAGCGGCTGGTCGTGGCCAAATCCGAGCCGATGGCGGCCTGATTCTCCCACCATCCCGTACGCCGGGCCGGCCGGCAGGCCGGCCCCTTGTATGCACTCCCCAGTGGCATGAGCGCGCACACTGGTCCCGAGGTCCGGACCGAGTCGGGTGGATGGGCCGAGCGAGTGATTGTCCCCGCGGGCCCTCCGTAACTTCCGTCGAGTCAGTACGCGCCGTTTGCAAGAGATTTGACGCGCCACCGGGCCGCCGGACCGGAATGGCCGCGAATGCGGCTCGGGCATACTGTCCGGATGCCTGCACAGAAGAGAATTCCCGCGTTGATCCACCAGACGTGGAAGGACGCGGACGTTCCGCCGAAATGGAAGGTGTGGGCCGACTCCTGGAGACGGCACCACCCCGGCTGGGAATACCGGCTGTGGACCGACGCGGACAATCGCGAGTTCCTCGAGGAACACTATCCCTGGTTCCTGCCGATTTACGACGGGTACCCAGAGGCGATCATGCGGGCGGACGCGATCCGGTACTTTCTCCTCGATCATTTCGGTGGACTGTACGTGGATATGGATTTCGAGTGTCTGAGGCCCGTACAGGAACTCCTCGCCGGACGTGAGCTGGTGCTCGGCTGCGAACCCGAGGCACACACCCGGCTGCTGCTGGCCCGTCAGCGCGGCCTCGACCGTGTCGTCGGCAATGCGTTCATCGCCTCCCGCCCGGGCCATCCCTTCTGGGCCCATGCGCACCGGCAGCTGGTGGGGGCCCACCGCATGCCCGGTACCCTGGACGCGACGGGTCCCTTCTGGCTCACCCGCACCATCGCGACTCACCCAGAGCCCGACTCGATCACCGTACTGGGCCCCGAGCTGCTGTATCCGGCGCTGAGCCCCTACGCCACCGAGCTGTTCGGGCCCCAGGAGGTCGACCGCGACCGGGCGTACGCCATGCACCACTGGTCGGGCAGCTGGGCCACCGACTCCACCTGGACGCCGCGGAACACGGCGGCGAGAAGAGTCAGATTCTGGGCGAGCCAGGACATGCAGCCCTTCGCGGACGGCGCACTCGACCTCGACGCACAACGCCGCAGGTGGGCCTCGGGGGCGCCCGCGCCGAGAGTGTCGTGCCTGATGGTGACCAAGGACCGCCCGTCGCTGGCCGAGCGGGCGATCTCCTGTTTCCGCGCCCAGACCTACCCGAACGTGGAACTGGTCGTGGTCGACGACAGCGCCGATGACACTCTCGAACGCCATGTCCGCACGCTGGACGACGCACGGATCCGGCTTCACCGTCTACCGCCGGACGGGCAGCCCCTCGGAGCGCTGCGCAATGTCGCCGTGGACCAGGCCGGCGGTCCCTATGTGTGCCAATGGGACGATGACGACCTGTACGACCCGGAGCGGCTCGAGGTGCAGATGGCGGCGATCCTCTCCCTGGGCGCCGAGGCATGTTTCCTCGCCCGGGAGAGGCTGTGGTGGCCCGCCCGGCGCAAGATCGCCGTCTCCCGTGCGCGCCTGTGGGAGGGCTCCATGGTGTGCGCGAAGGAGAAACTCGCGCGCTATCCGGCGCAGCGCCGTGGCGAGGACACTCCGGTCGCGGAACAGATGGTGCGCACCAGCCGTGTCGTCTCCGTGGACGCGCCGGAGCTGTACACCTATGTGTTCCACGAGAACAACACCTTCGACGCCTCCCACTTCGCACGGCACTTCGAGGTGGCGACCGATGTCTGCGACGGTGGCGGCGCCTACGCCGAGCGCGTGCTGGCCATGGCGGCGCGACTGCCGATCGCCCCGCGGGAGCTCGTGCACGCGGAGACCGAACCCGTCGCCGAACTGCCGGAGCGGGAGGCCCGGATCAGCGAACCAGCGCCGGCGCCGGCGAGCGAACGGCCCCCCGTACTGGTGCTCACCCCGGTCAAGGACGCAGCGACCTTTCTGCCCCGCTATCTGAGGAACCTGACCGCCCTGGACTACCCGCGGGAGGCGATCTCCCTCGGCTTCCTGGAAGGCGACAGCCGGGACGGCACCTGGGAGGTGCTTCAGGAGGCTCTCCCCGAACTCCGGGCGGAGTACCGGCGCGTCACCCTGGTGCGACAGGACTTCGACTTCCCGTCAGCCGGACCGCGCTGGAAGACAGGTGTCCAACGGCAGCGCCGGTCGGTGCTGGCCAAGGCCCGCAACCATCTGGTCTCCCATGCCCTCGCCGATGAGGAGTGGGTGCTCTGGCTCGACGTCGATGTGGCCGGCTATCCGGCCGATCTCATCCAGCGCCTTCTCGGGGCGCGCAAGGACATCGTCGTCCCGCACTGCGTCACCACACCTGCCGGCCCAACGTACGACCTCAACACCTTCGTACTGCGACCCGGGGCCGGTGCCCTGAACTGGTCGCAATGGATGCGTGACGGCATCCTCCAACCGCCCAGGGGATTCGGCCGGATCTATCTCGAGGACCTGCGCGAGCGGGGGCTCATCCGCGTCGATTCGGTCGGTGGCGCCACCCTGTTGATCCGTGCCGACCTGCACCGCGACGGCCTGATGTTTCCGCCCTTCCCCTATCAGCGCCTGATCGAGACCGAGGGAATGGCGGCGCTGGCACGGGACATGGGAACAGCCTGCTGGGCGCTGCCCACCCTCGAAGTGCTGCATCCCCACCGTCCCTCGGAACTCCGGAGCGAAACCGTATCGGTTTCCTGATCTCCGGAAGCTGCTGCCGTCCCGGCAATCCCTGAAAAGGCGACACCACGAGGTTAGGCAACATGGAGTAGTTGCTTTGACGCATAGGGTTCTCAAATTTAATCTGTGCCCACTGGTCACCGTCGGCCTCGCTGGAATCGCGAGCCGCCACCGGTTCTCAGAGAAAAGAAAGGCGCCACAGTGAAAACCCGCCTCATCACCTCCCTGGCTCTCCCTGCCGCCCTGGCGACCGCCGGACTGCTCAACTCCGCGGAGGCCGCCTTCGCCAACTCCAATGGCTTGGACAACAACGTGCCCGCGGATTCGCACGAAAAGGCGAGCTACGGAGACGGCCACCACTGCCCCCCGCTGGGCAACATCACATGGGTGGATTACGGACTGGGGCATTGCGACCCCATCGGCAATATCCCGTTCTTCGACCACGGGTACGGGAACCACTGCCCGCCGCTGGGCAACGTCACCATCGTCGACTACGGGAACCACTGCCCGCCGGTCGCCAACGCCACCTTCTTCAACTACGACCTGCCGGGGTCCGAGGCCCAGAAGGCCCAGTTCGCCAGGGACGTCCTGGCATCGGTCTTCGAGCACTAGGGCGTGTTTCGAAAGTCCCGCCTGGCCCGCGACGCCTGGCACGCACGCTCGCTGCGTTGTCGGGCTCGTCCGAGTACGCCCAGTACGAGGACGACCCTCCGCCTTGCGATCGCACGCACCAGCCGCCGCGACCCCCGCCCTTCGGGCGGACGGCGCTACTTTCGAAACACGCCCTAGGCCCTCTCTGACACATCCCGCCTGGCCCACGCTCCCCCGGACTCCGTCTGGGTGGGGTGTCCCCCCGGCCGAAGGCCGGCGGAGTGCCCCAGGCCCGTCTGCTGCGTTGTCGCAGCATCCGAGTAGCCGAGGGCCGGAGACAAGGACCAGGCCACGTTCGAGGCCGCGGGCATCCGTCCGTGGCCTCGAACGCGTCGATACGGCAGCAATCGATTCCCTCCCGCTCGAAGTGAAAGACGGCACATGAGTCACAGCTCCAACCCGGCGGTTTCCGTGGTCATTCCCAGTCACGACTACGGCCGCTATCTCCCTCAGGCGCTGGAGAGCGTGCTGGCCCAGACGTTCGGCGACTGGGAACTCGTCATCGTCGACGACGGCAGCACCGACGACAGCGCCGATGTGGCCCGATCCCTCATCGCCCGGCATCCCGACCGGCGTATCCGCCTGCTCGAGCAGGCCAACGCCGGGGTGTCCGCCGCCCGCAACACCGGTATCGCGGCGAGCACCGGCCGCTACATCCTGCCGCTGGACGCCGATGATGTGATCGCACCCACCATGCTGGAGAAGACCACCGCGGTACTGGACAGCGACCCGGCCATCACCATCGCCTCCACCGATGTCTTCGCCTTCACCGACGACGATCTGCCCCCGCAGGTCCTGCCGCTTCCCGCTTACAGCAGGGAACTGCTCCTCCAGCGGCTGATCATGTTCTATTGCTCGCTCTACCGCCGTGAGGCCTGGGAGGCCGTGGGCGGCTACAACGAGGACATGCGGGCCGGTGAGGACTGGGACTTCTGGATCGGGTGCGCTGAAAAGGGCTTCGACGCCTACCACATCCATGAGCCGCTGTTCGGGGCGCGCAACAAGGACACGGGCCTTCACCTCGAAGCCGCTGAGAACGATCTGGCCATCCGCGCGAGGATCGTGGCCAACCATCCGGCGCTGTTCAAACCGGTCAGCCGCGACTGGGCGCATGTCGTACTCCACCAGGACGCGGATGTCTGCCAACGCGACGAGCGGGTGCCCGACGACATCCTGACCCGCGCCGCCGAGATGGACCAGTTCCTTCAGGCGGTCATGGCCCTGCAGCGCACGGCCCGCGTTCAGTACCACCACATCCAGCGCCTGGAGAAGGCGTTGAAGGCCCGGACCGCCGGTACGAGCCCGGCAGGGCCTCCCGCCCAGGACAGAGAGCTCGCACCGGCGTCGATGCCCTGAGGCGCCAAGGCCCCGGCCACGGCGGTCCTGTCGGTCTCCTGAGCCGGGGCCTCGCTCCCCCGCCGGACGGAAGGCTGCTTCCGCGAGGGAGACGGAATGTCGTCGGCGGGGGAGCGAGGGGTAGGGGGCGAGCCGGGCGCTGTTCGTCGGGGAAGCAGCCTCGGCCCGCCTTACGGCCGGGCCTCGCTCCGGCCGTCATCTTCTCCACCTCAACGCCGTATCGCATCGCGCGTCACGGCCTTGTGGATGCCATGCGGGCCGAACGGGTGACGGTCGCTCACAAGGGACCGCGATCGCGCCGCCTGGGTGCCGTTCTTTCCCGACCCCGGCGTGTAGGAACCTCCGTGCTGCAACCACCGGCGCGGTACGGGATCCGTCCCCGCGGTGACGCCGTGCGGACGGATCCCGTCGTTTCACCGCTCCCGCCCGGACAAGAGCCTTCAGCTCGTGACATGCGATCCGAAGCGGGCTCGGCCTGCATTTCACCGTCCCTTCCGGCGCGAAGTTCGGCGAGGCGAAGCCGGCGAGGGGGCGGCGTAGAGCTGCGGTGTCCGGCAAACGGGCGATACGGAATATGCCATCGAGCATCTCCATGTGCTGCCAGAACGGGGAGAACAACACCGCGTGGAGCGACGCGTCGGAGTACAGCTTCCTCAACTTCTCGTTCTAATGCGGCCGACCAGGCTGTTCAGACGTCCGGACAGAATGTCACCGGGAAGAGAAGAAAGCGGTCTTCGAATCCTGGGGAGTCGGCGTCGGCGGTTGGCAGATCACCCTGCTGAGTTGCATTCGGAGGCTTACCGGCGGGATTTGCGGAATTCCCGCCCACGGTAGCGCGGAAAATGTCTCCGGTGGCGTGACGGGAAAGGGTGTTGTCCCGAAAAGGTGGCCGCCTCGTTCGATGTCAGCGCAAGAGTGCTGAGGAAATTTCGCGGGGCGACTGCCCGACAGCCTGTGTCACCAAGGGAAAACGCGTCCGTGTCGCCGGGCGCGTTTCCCGTATGTCTGGAGCCCTGTTGGTGGTAACGGACCCGCCCGCCCCGCGACGGTGGACGGACGCGGTCCGACGGCGGGCGGAGCGCAGTCATGGGCATACCCGCCAGGCGTTGACAACAGTCCCCCAATGGATCATCCGAGGGTCCGGGTGCCCGTCCTGGGCACCGCCTCCGCGACCAGGCCGATAGGGGACCCGGGGCCATTCGAGTGACCATCAGTTACCCCGACATCACGGGTGCGTTGGGTAGATAGCCGCCTGCGATGCATGGGTGGCAGCACACGCGTACTGAGGGAGTCAAGTCATGAAGGCGATCAAAAGCATCGCTGTCGTCGGTGTGGCGGCCGGTCTGCTGGCCGGTGGTGCGAGCGCTGCTGTGGCCCACGACGGAGGCAAGGCCAAGGGCCACGGGCAGAAGAAGCATGTGTCCGACAAGAGCCGTAAGAACTGGTCGAACTACATCAAGAAGATCGATGCCAACGAGGGCGTCGTCAAGGGCTCCGCGTTCGGGTCCCCCGGTACCGGCTCCGGCAACGTCACGCAGCCCGTCACCACCGTGCAGACGAACGGCTGCGGCACCACCCTCAACGCCGCTGCCGGTTTCCTGAACCCGGCGTTCGGCGGCCTCTGCGTGAACCGCTGACACAGCAAAACATAGGTCCCCGGTTTCGGTGAGGGGTCGTCACGACGCTCCGCCCGCCGCCCCGCACAGCACGAGCCCCCCGCCTCCCGGCCGGGGGCTCGTGCTGCTTTCCCGTACCCGGTAAGCGCACAACCCAACAAAGGGCCACGCCGGGCCGCTGGATGCGGCCCGGCGTGGTGGTGCGGTGTGGAATCAGGGGAGGAGGGGCCACGGCACGAAGGTCAGCGGTGCCGTGGCCGAGGACGAGTTGAGGCAGGGCGCTCCCGCGAAGGAGGCCGTGTACGTGCTCGCTGTGATCACGACGGCCGGGACCGTCTTGTTGGGCGGGGCGAGAGTCGCGACACCGCTGGCGTTGGTGACCGCGGTTCCCAGGACGACCGGTCCGCCTGCCGTGTTGGCCCTGAAGGTGATCGTCTGCCCGGGAATGGGTGCGTTGGTGATGGCGTTCTTGAGTGTGGCACTCATCGCCGGGATGACGAACGTGCCGTTCGTGCGCAGGCGGATCTGTGCCGGCGGTGCCGTCAGGGTCGTCGGGGTGCCCGCGGCGGTGACGCTCACCGTGCCGGTGGAGGCGAGGAAGCAGCTGTCTCCGGTGTAGACGGCGGTGACGGTTCCGCTGGCCAGCGTGTTGCTGGTGAAGCACGCCTGTCCGCTGCCGTTGACCGGGACGGTTTGGTTGAGTCCGCCGGGTCCGGTGAAGGTGACGGTTCCGGTGGGCGTACCCGATCCTGGCGGGTTGGCGGTGACGGTGGCGCAGACGGTGACCGTCTGGCCGCAGGTGGACGGGTTGGGTGTGGCCGTGACCGACGTCGTGCTCGCGGCCTTGTTCCGGGTGATGGCGACGGTGCCGATGGAGCCGGTGAAGCAGGCGTCCTCACCGCTGTACACGGCGGTGAATGTTCCGGTGGAGAGGGTGGTGCTGGTGAAGCAGGCCTGTCCGCTGCCGTTGACGGGGACGGTTTGGTTGAGTCCGCCGGGTCCGGTGAAGGTGACGGTTCCGGTGGGCGTACCCGATCCTGGCGGGTTGGCTGTGACGGTGGCGCAGACCGTGACGGACTGGCCGCAGACCGACGGGTTGGGCGTCGCGGTCACTGTCGTCGTCGACGACGCCTCATTCCGGGTGACGGCGACGGTGCCGGCGGAGCCTGCGAAGCAGGGGCCTTCGCCGTTGTAGGTGGCGGTGACGGTTCCGGTGGGGAGGGTGGTGCTGGTGAAGCAGGCCTGTCCGCTGCCGTTGACGGGGACGGTTTGGTTGAGTCCGCCGGGTCCGGTGAAGGTGACGGTTCCGGTGGGCGTACCCGATCCTGGCGGGTTGGCTGTGACG
>NZ_JBQQBW010000171.1:0-10627 GCF_052245415.1 Streptomyces sp. 8N706
TCGGCGACGGTTTGGGCGAAGGTGGGGACGGTGTCGAGGAGTTCCCCGCCCATGCCGGGCCATTGGGAGCCCTGGCCGGGGAAGACGAACACCGTCCCACCGCGCTCGGCACCCGCCTGACCCGTGAGGAGACGGGGGTCGGGGTTGCCGGCCGCGAGGGCGTCCAGGGCTGTGGCGAAGTCGGTGCGGTCACGGCCGAGGATCACCGCACGGTGCGGCAGATGAGCGCGGGTGTGCCACAGCGCCGAAGCAACCGCGGCTAGGCGGCGGGGTCCTGGCGTTTGGTCATTTTCTTGTGTGTTGCCGGCCTCGGTGGTCGCTTCGGCAAGCGGTCGCATCCGCGCTGCGACCTCCGCCAGCGCCGCTGGGGAGGCTGCGGACAGCACCCAGGGCACCAGGTCCGAGGTGGCGGGCGCCTCGTCCGGCGCGGGCTCCGATCCAGGCTCCGCGGGCTCCGCCGGTTCGGGTGTGGGGGCTTGCTCGAGGATCAGGTGGGCATTGGTGCCGCTGATACCGAAGGAGGAGACCGCGGCGCGGCGGGGCCGGCCGGTCTCGGGCCAGGGCCGGGCCTGCTGGTTGACCAGTTCAACGGTGCCGGCGGTCCAGTCCACGTGGGAGGTGGGCTCGTCGGCGTGGAGGGTGCGGGGGAGGGTGCCGTGACGCAGGGCCTGGATCATCTTGATGACGCCGGCGACTCCGGCGGCGGCCTGGGTGTGGCCGATGTTGGACTTCACCGAGCCCAGCAGCAGCGGCCGCTGCGCATCGCGTCCAACGCCGTAGGTGGCCAGCAGGGCCTGGGCTTCGATCGGGTCGCCCAGGGCGGTGCCGGTGCCGTGCGCCTCGACCGCGTCGACGTCGTGGACGGTCAGCCCGGCATGGTCCAGCGCCGCACGGATCACCCGCTGCTGCGCCAGACCGTTGGGCGCGGACAGGCCGTTGGACGCACCATCCTGGTTGACCGCACTGCCCCGCACCACGGCGAGAATGCGCCGACCGTTGCGCCGAGCATCCGACAAACGCTCCAGCACCACCACACCCACACCCTCTGAGGGGCCCATGCCGTCGGCCTCCTCGGAGAACGCCTTGCAGCGTCCGTCGGCCGCCAGCCCCCGCTGCCTGCTGAACTCGACGAAGACGGACGGGGTGGCCATGACGGTCACCCCGCCTGCCAGGGCGAGGGTGGATTCACCGGACCGCAGGGACTGGGCCGCCAGATGCATCGCCACCAGCGACGACGAGCACGCCGTGTCGACGGTCAGCGCCGGGCCCTCCAGACCGAGCGTATAGGCGACCCGGCCGGAGACCACGCTGCCGACGTTGCCGGTGATCGCATGGCCCGCCGTGCCGTCGGACGACATCGCCAGGGACGCGTAGTCCTGCCCCGCCACGCCGGCGAACACCCCGGTGGGGGTGCCGCGCAGTGCGCTGGGAGCGATACCGGCGTCCTCGATGGCGTGCCAGGCGGACTCCAGCAGCAGCCGCTGCTGCGGATCCATCGCCGCGGCTTCCCTGGGCGAGATCCCGAAGAACGCGCTGTCGAACCCCGCGGCGTCGTCGAGGAAACCGCCCTCACTGGCGTAGCTCGTACCGGGGTTGTCCGGATCCGGATCGAACAGGTTCGCCAGATCCCAGCTGCGGTCGGCCGGGAGCGGGCCGATGGCGTCGTGGCCGTCCGCGGCCATCCGCCACAGGTCGTCCGCCGATTCCACCTGGCCCGGGTACCGGCAGCCGATGCCGATCACCGCGATCGGTTCAGAGAACTTGCTCTCCGCCTCGCTGAGCCGTCGCCGTACGTCGCGCGTCTCGGCGATCGCCTTCTTCAAATAGTCCCGGAGTTGCCGTTCGTCGGCCACTGTCGTTCAGCTCCTCTTGGTCACGGGGTCGGGTTGTCGACGAGACGGAAGAGGTCTTCGTCGCTGGCCTCGTCAAGGTCGTCCCCGTCGGCAGACGGTGCGCCTGTGGCCTGTTCCCAACGGTTCTGCAGGGACCGCAGCCGGGTGGTGATGCGATCGTCGGTGCCGTGCGTGGTGACGGCCCCCAACACCGCTGCCAGGCGGTCGAGTTCGGCGAGCACGGTCTCGGTCGGATCAGCGTCCGCCGGGGCGAGCTGCGCCAGCAGGAAGGCGCCGAGTGCCTCGGCGTTCGGGTGGTCGAAGGCCACCGCCGAGGGCAACCGCAGCCCGGTCGCCTTGGACAGCCGGTTGCGCAGTTCCACGGCGCTGAGCGAGTCGAAGCCGAGATCCCGGAAGGCCCGCCCGGAGGGCACCGCCGTACCGGAGGTGTGGCCCAGAACGATCGCCGCGTGGTCCCGCACCAGGTTCGACAGCAGCCGGATCCGGTCGGGGCCGGCCAGCGGCATCAGACGCTTGACCAGCGCGTCGGCGTCGGTCGCCGCACCGGCCTGCGCGGCCCGGCGCAGTGCGGGTCGTATGAGGTCGCGGAGCTGGGGTGCGACCGGGCCGCGGTGTGCGGAGGGGTCGAGCCGGGCGGCCACGAACAGGGCGTCCGGTGCGCCGTCGGCGGCGTCGAACAGGGCCAGTCCCTCGGCCGTGCCCAGTGCCGTCATCCCGCCGCGGGCGAGCCGGGCCAGGTCGACGTCGGTGAGCCGGGCGGTGGTGGTGCTCCGCTCGTCCCACAGACCCCAGGCCAGGGAGCTCGCGACCAGCCCCAGGGACCGGCGGTGGCCGGCGAGGGCGTCGAGGAAGGTGTTGGCGGCCGCGTAGTTGGCCTGCCCGGGGCCGCCGAAGAAACCGGCGGACGACGAGAACAGCACGAACGCCGACAGGCTCAGATGGCGGGTCAGTTCGTGCAGATTCCAGGCACCACGGGCCTTGGCCGCGAACACCCGGTCGACCTGATCACTTGTCAATTCCTCTAGTACGCCGTCGTCCACGACCGCGGCGGCGTGCACCACGGCCGTCAGCGGACGGTCGGCGGGAATGCCGGCCAGGACCGCGGCGAGCTGCTCGCGGTCGGCGACGTCACAGGCGACGACGTCGGCCTGTGCGCCGAGTGCGGTCAGTTCCTCCGCGGCGGCGGGGTCGCCGCTGCGGCTGAGCAGCACCAGGTTCCGGGCGCCGTGCTCGGTGACCAGATGCTGTGCCACCAGCCGGCCCAGCACGCCCGTGCCGCCGGTCACCAGGACGGTGCCCGTCGGGTCGAGCCGCCGCGGCAGCGTGAGCACCACCTTGCCGATGTGCCGGGCCTGGCTCAGATGCCGCAGCGCCTCGGGTGCGCGGCGCACGTCCCAGCAGGTCACCGGCGGCGGCTGGAGCGCACCGGACTCGAAGAGCGCCACCAGCTCGCCGAGCATCTCCCCGATCCGGTCCGGCCCTGCGGCCGACACCAGCTCGTACGGCCGGTACCGCACCCCGGGGTGCGTGCGGCCGAGGTCGTCCGGGTCGCGCAGATCGATCCGGCCCATCTCCAGGAATGTGCCGCCGGGGGCGGTCAGCCGCAGCGACGCATCGATGAAGTCACCGGTGAGCGAGTTCAGTACGACATCGAACCCGCGGCCCGCGGTGGCGTCCCGGAAGTGCTCCTCGAACTCCAGGTCACGAGAGGACGCCAGCCGGTCCGCGGCGACGCCCAGCTCGTGCAGCACCGGCCACTTGCCCCGGCTCGCGGTCGCGAACACCTCGGCACCCAGGTGCCGGGCGATCTGGGTCGCTGCGGTACCGACACCGCCGGCCGCGGCATGGACCAGGATGGACTGGCCGACGGTGAGCCCGGCGAGGTCCACCAGCCCGTAGTAGGCGGTCAGATGGACCACCGGCAGGGCCGCAGCCGTGGCGAAGTCGAGGCCGCGCGGGACGGGGGCGACAAGCCGGCGGTCCGTGACAGCCATCGGCCCGATCGCGTCCGGGAACAACCCGAACACCCGGTCACCGGGCGCGAGGTCCGTCACCCCCGCTCCGACGTCGACCACCACGCCCGCCGCCTCACTGCCGATGGTCGCGTCCGGGTCCGGGTAGAGGCCCAGCACGATCAGGGTGTCGCGGAAGTTGAGGCCCGCGGCGCGCACCTCGATACGGACCTGGCCGGGGCCCGGTGCGTCGAGTACAGAGGGCAGCTCCACCGCGGCGATGTCGTCGAACGTCCCCCCGGCGGGCTTGCCCAGGCACCAGCCCGGCAGGTCGGGGAGCGCCAGCTCGCCCGTCCCGTCGGCCTTGTGCAGACGAGGCACCAGGGCCGTGTCGGCGCGCACCGCCACCTGCGGCTCGGGCACGCGCAGCGCGTCCCGTACCGCGTCGCCCGAGAAGGCGTCGGCGGGGCCGTCCGCCAGGTCGAGCAGTGTGAAGCGCTCCGGGTGCTCGGCCTGCGCCGAGCGCACCACGCCCCACACCGAGGCGGCCACTGGGTCTGGGCCACGTCCCGGGCCCGCCGCCATCGCGTGCCGGGTGACCCAGACCAGACGCCGCTCGGCGGTCCGCTCATCGGCGAGCCAAGCCCGCAGCGTCGTCAGCGCCTCCAGCACCGCGGCCTGTGCGTCCGCCGCCGCGTCACCGGAGTGGGCCGGCCGGCAGGACAGCAGGACGGTGTCGGCGGGTGCGTCGGCGGCGGCGGTGAGGTCCGGGTACGTGGACACCTCGCACGCTCCGTCCAACGCCGCGGCCAGGGCGTCGTCACCGACGACGGCGACCCGCTGCGGCCCGGACGCCTCGGCGGCCGGCTCTGCCGGGACCCAGCGTTCGGCCAGCAGCGGGCCATGACGCTCGGTGTGCAGCCCGTGCGCCGACAGCGGCCGCAGCCGCAGCGAACGGACCTCGGCGACCGGCGCTCCGGTCCCGTCGGCCACCTCCACACCGATGCCCGAGCCGCCGTCCGGGCTCAGCCGTACCCGCAGCGCGGTTGCCTCCACCGCGTGCAGCGTCGCCGAGGACCACGAGAACGGCAACTGGGTGTTGCCGCGGAGCTCCTCCGGCACCAACGCGCCCAGGGCCAGGGGGTGCAGCGCAGCGTCGAGCAGCGCGGGATGCAGGCCGAAGCCCGCCACGGGCACGTCCTCGGGCAGCGCCACTTCGGCGAACACCTCGTCACCCCGCGTCCAGGCCGCTCGCACGCCGCGGAAGGCGGGTCCGTACGCCAGTCCGAGCGCGGCATAGCGGTCGTAGAGGTCCTCGACGTCCACCGCGGTCGCCCCGGGCGGCGGCCACTGCTCCAGGCGTGCCGCGGCAGCGGAAGCCGGCGCGTTCAGCGTGGCACTTGCATGGCGGGTCCACGGTGCGTCCTCGGGCGCGTCATCCGGCCGGGAGTGGCAGGTCAGGTTGCGCAGCCCGGTCGCGTCCGGGGCATCCACCGTCACCTGGACCGCGACGTTCCGCCCGGGGGGCAGGAGCAGCGGCGCCTCCAGCGTCAGCTCCTCGATGCCCGGCGCGCCGGCCCGCAGGCCCGCGTGCCACGCTAGATCGAGGAAGGTCGTTCCGGACAGCAGGGTGGTGCCGTCGACCGCGTGGTCGGCCAGCCAGCCGTGGGTGCGGGCCGATACCCGGCCGCTGAGCAGCAGTCCTCCCTCGGCGAGGGCGACGGACGCGCCGAGCAGCGGATGCTCGGCGGCAGCCAGGCCGACCGAGGACAGATCTCCGGTGCCGCCGGTGGCCGTGGCCCAGTACCGCTCATGGTCGAACGGGTAGACCGGCAGCTCCAGATGGCCGTCCGCCGCGCCCCACCACGCGTCCCAGTCGACCGGCAGGCCGTGCACGTCCGCGGTGGCCAGCGCGCGGACGAACCCTTCCGGTCCGCCGGCGTCTCGGCGGAGCGTCGCCACCACGCCGATGTCCTCATGGCCCGCGTCCTCCAGCGTGGCGCGCAGCGCCGACGCCAGCATCGGGTGCGGGCTGACCTCCAGGAAGACCGTGTGCCCGGCGTCCGCGAGTGCACGGGTGGCCGACTCGAAACGCACCGGCTCACGGGTGTTGCGGTACCAGTAGTCCGCGTCCAGGTCCGTACCGGTGATGGCCTGGCCCTCCACGGTCGAGTAGAACGGGACTGTTTCGGGGGTGGGAGTGATGCCGGCCAGCGACTCGGTCAGCCCCTCGCGCAGGGTGTCCATCAGCGGCGAGTGACCGGCGGTCTGGATGCCGGCGATCCGTCGGGTACGCACCCCATGGGCGGTCAGTTCCGCCTGGTACTCCTCCAATGCCGTCAGATCGCCGGAGACGGTGACCGCACCGGGCTCATTGAACGCGGCGATGGAAAGCCGGTCTCGCCACGGTGCGATCGCCGCTTCCGCTTCCTCTGCCGGAAGCGTGACCGAGAGCATCCCACCGCGGTCGGTCAGCCCCATCATCGCGGCACTGCGCTCGGCAACGATCCGGACCGCGTCGGCCAGCGAAAGGATCCCCGCGACATGGGCCGCGGCGACCTCCCCCTGCGAATGCCCGACGACCGCGTCCGGCCGCACACCGTGTGCCTGCCACAGCGCGGCCAGCGCCACCATCGTGGTGAACAGCACCGGCTGGACGACGTCAAGCGTCTCCATCGGCCGCGCACCCGGCCTGTCCGTGAGGGTGTCCGCGACCGACCAGTCGACATGGTGCGCGAACTCCCGGTCGCAGGCGGCGACGGTGTCGCGGACGATGTCACTGTCTGCCATCAGCCCGGCCATCATCCCGGCCCACTGCGAACCCTGGCCGGGGAAGACTAAAGCGACCTTCGGTCGCCCGCCCGCCGCACCGGTCACTACCTGCGGGTGGGCATCGTCGTCGGCGAACGAGGCCAGCAGTTCGGCCAGTTGCGCCCTATCCTCGGCGAGGAACGCGGCCCGGTGTGGCAGTTGAGCCCGGGCGGTGCGGGCGCGGGCGATCTCGGCGGGCGAGACGTTCCCGGCGTCGCGCAGATACGCGTGCAGGTCGCGCGCCTGGTTCCGCAGCGCCGCGGGCGACTTCGCCGACAGCAGCACCGGCGCGACGCGCCCGGTGTCCGGCGCCTGCGCGTCCTGGACGGCCGGCTCGGGCGACTGCTCCAGGATCAAATGCGCATTCGTCCCGCTGATCCCGAACGACGACACCGCGGCACGCCGGGGACGGTCCGTACGCGGCCAGGGGACGGTGTCCACCGGAAGCGCGACCGTGCCCGACGACCAGTCGACGTGCGGGGTGGGCTCGTCGGCGTGCAGCGTGCGCGGCAGCGCACCGTTGTGCAGGGCCAGAGCCATCTTGATCACGCCCGCGACGCCCGCGGCGGCCTGGGTGTGGCCGAGGTTCGACTTGATGGAACCGAGGTGGAGCGGCGCCTCCGAGGTGTGGGCCGTCCCGTAGACGGCGTGCACCGCCTGGGCCTCGATGGGGTCGCCGAGCTTGGTGCCCGTACCGTGCGCCTCGACCGCGTCCACCTCGGCGGCGCTGACCCCGGCGTCGGACAGTGCGGCCCGGATGACGCGCTGCTGGGACGGGCCGTTGGGCGCGCTCAGGCCGTTGCTGGCGCCGTCCTGGTTCACCCCGCTGCCGCGGACGACCGCGAGGATGCGCCGCTTGTTGCGCAGCGCGTCCGACAACCGCTCCAGCAGGACGACGCCGACACCCTCGCCGAAGCCGGTCCCGTCCGCATCGCCGGAGAACGCCCGGCAACGGCCGTCGGACGACAGCGCACCCTGCCGGTCGTAATCGAGGAACAGCGTCGGCGTCGACATCACCGTCGCGCCGCCCGCCAGCGCCAGCGAGCAGTCGCCGTCGCGCAGCGCCCGTACCGCCAGGTGCAGCGAGACCAGCGACGACGAGCACGCGGTGTCGATGGACAGGGCCGGCCCCTCCAGGCCGAGCGCGTAGGCGACCCGCCCCGAGACGACGCTGCCCGCGTTGCCGGTGCTGCGGTACCCGGCGAACTCCTCCGGTACGGTGCCCGCGCCCTGCAGATAGTCCTGATACATCACGCCCGCGAACACTCCGGTGGGAGTGCCGCGCAGCGTGGTCGGGTCGATGCCCGCGTGCTCGATGCTGTGCCAGGCGGTCTCCAGCAGGAGCCGCTGCTGCGGGTCCATGGCCAGCGCCTCGCGCGGGGAGATGCCGAAGAAGGCCGCGTCGAATCCCGCCGCGTCGTCCAGGAAACCGCCCTGCCGGGCGAACCCGGGGCCTTCGCCGATGTCCCAGCCGCGGTCCGTGGGGAAGGCGCCGATGGCATCGCGACCGTCCAGCAGCAGCCGCCACATGTCCTCGGGCCCCTGCACCCCGCCGGGGTAGCGGCAGCCGATCCCGATGATCGCGACCGGTTCGCCGTCGATCCGGCCGGCCGCCAGGTCCGCCGCTACCGCGGCTGGGGCCCCGGACAACTGCTCGGTCAGATGGCGGGCCAGCGCATCGGGCGTCGGGTGGTCGAAGACCAGGGTGGCCGGGAGCCGCAGCTCGGTGGCCTCGGTCAGACGGTTGCGCAGGTTCACCGAGGTCAGCGAGTCGAACCCGAGGTCCTTGAACGGCTGCGCCGGGTCCAGGGCATGGCCCGCGGGGTGGCCGAGCGCGGTGTTGGCGTGCTCGCGGACCAGCTCCAGCACGGTTTCGTGACGCTCCGCCGCCGGCAGTCGGCGCAGCCGCGCGGCGAAGTCCGTGTCCTCGCCGGCCGTCGGGGCGCCGACCGCCGACCGTCGTCGCACCGCCTTCGGCACCAACCCCCGCAGCAGCGGCGACACTCCGCCCCTCCGCAGCCGGCGCGCGTCCACGCTGAGCGGCAGCACGACCGGCTGCGCCACGCCCGCGGCGGCGTCGAACAGGGCGAGCCCGTCCTCGGTGCCGAGCGGCCGCAGCCCGCTCTCCGCGAGCCGGTCCCGGTCGGCCCGGTCCAGGTGCGCGGTCGTCCCGGTCGCTTCGTTCCACAGCCCCCACGCCAGCGAGCTGCCGGGCAGACCGGCGGCCCGTCGGTACTGGGCGAACGCATCGAGGAAGGCGTTGGCCGCCGCGTAGTTGGCCTGGCCCGCGCCCCCGAACGTGCCGGCCGCACTGGAGAAGAGCACGAAGGCGGTCAGGTCCCGGGTCTGCGCATGCAGATTCAACGTGCCCTGCACCTTGGGCCGCAGCACCGAGGTGAGTTGCTCCTCGGTGAGGCCGGTCACGGTGGCGTCGCTGAGGAGCCCGGCGGTGTGGACGACGGCGCCCAGCGGGTGGTCCGCCGGTACCTCGCGCAGTGCCTGGGCGAGCTGTCCGGCGTCGGCGACGTCACAGGCCACCGCAATCGGTTCGGCGCCCAGCGCGGCCAGTTGCTCGGCCAGCGCGGTGGGACGGGTACGGCTCAGCAGCAGCAGATGCCGCACACCGTGGCGGGTCACGAGGTGCTGGGCCAGGTGCCCGGCGAGTCCGCCGCTCGCGCCGGTGATCAGGACGGTCCGGTCGGCATCGAAGGGCATCGCGTCCGGGGGTGCCGGGGCGGCGGCGCGGACCAGTTGAGGCACGTGTGCAGTGCCGCTCCGCACTACGATCTGCGATTCGTGTGCCGCGAGAGCGAAGCCGACCGCCGCGGCGGCCTCGTCGAGCGCGTCGGCCGCGAGGTCGACCATGGTGATCCGGTCCGGGTGCTCGGCCTCCGCGGTGCGGGTCATCCCCCACAGTGGCGCATGGGCCAGGTCGGGCCGGTCGTCCGGCCCGGTGGCCTGTGCACCGGAGGTGACCACGACCAGAGGGATGTCCTCGGTGGTCGGGTCCGCCAGCCAGCTCTGCAGCGTCCGCAGATGGCGCTGCAGCGTCGCGGTCACGGCGGCGCCCGTGGCGTCGTCGCCGTCGTCCCGGGGTGCCGGGAGGCAGGGGAGCAGGACTGCGTCGGGCGCGTCGGTACCGGTGGACAGCGCGGCCGCGAGCGCGGCGGTGTCGGCCCAGCCGCGGACCGTGACGCCGGCTTCGGTCAGCGCCTCGACCAGTCCGTCGTCGCCGATGACGTCGTAACGGGTGCCCGCCGCGGGCGCGTCGAGGTTGCCGGCCTGCGTCCAGCCCAGGGTGAACAGGGATCCCTGCTGCGCGCCCTGCGGCAGTGCCGCGGGGCGCAGCCGCAGTGCGTCGATGACCGCGACCGAGGCACCGGCCGGATCCGCGACGGCGACGGCGACGGTGTCGTCGTCGGTCGCGGTCAGCCGCACCCGCAGCCCGGTCGCGCCGGTGGCGTGCAGCGCGGCGCCGGTGAAGGAGAACGGCACCAGCGGCGGGCCGGATCCCTCCCGGCCCAGGGCGAGCGGATGCAGTGCGGCGTCGAGCAGGGCCGGGTGCAGGCCGTAGCGGTCGGCGTCGGTGCCCTCGGGCAGGGCGACCTCGGCGTAGATGTGTTTCTCGTCGCGCCAGGCGGCCTGGACGTTCTGGAACGCTGGCCCGTAGTACAGGCGGTTGTCGGCGAGTTGGGCGTAGAGGTTGTCGACGTCGACCGGTTCGGCGCCGGGAGGCGGCCAGGCTGTCAGGTCCACCGTCGCCATGCTGTGCGGGGTGAGGACCGCGGACGCGTTGTGCGTCCACTCCTCCCCGTCGGCGCCGGTGTGCACGGTGGCCTGCTGCGATCCATCGGCTTCCGGAGGGTGCACGGTGACCCGCACCCGCGTCGGACCCGACGGCGGCAGAACAGCCGGGTCGTGCAGCGTCAGCTCGGTCGCGGTCAGGCCGTCACCCGCGGCCCAGACCAGCTCCGCGATGCCCGTTCCGGGCAGTAGTGCGGTGTTGTTGAC
>NZ_JBQQBW010000172.1:0-10579 GCF_052245415.1 Streptomyces sp. 8N706
GGTCGATATGTTCATAGAGTTTCGGTGGTCATTGCGTTAGGGAAACGCCCGGTTACATTCCGAACCCGGAAGCTAAGCCTTTCAGCGCCGATGGTACTGCAGGGGGGACCCTGTGGGAGAGTAGGACACCGCCGAACAATTGTTGGCCGCAGTCCCCTGGATCGTGAGATCCCGGGGGCTGCGGCATTTCTGCGTTCAGGATCCTTCAGCTGCTGCGGGACCCATCTCGGCAGGCCGTCCATCACCGTTCGGCGGCCGCCTGCTTCGCGCCAGGAGTGGCCCTTGATCTGCTGATGCCGTGTGGTCATGTGTGGTGACGCGCATTCCGGCTGTCCGGGGACCGCTGCGGGATGTCCGAGGCGCTGCTGCCTCTCTTCCTGGCGGCTGTGCCGATCCTCGCCGGTTCCGGCAAGCGTGGTCACCGAGCACCTCTGTACGCCACGAGCGGCCCAGTGCCGTGCTCCGATGGATCCAACCCGTCGTACTGCTTGCTCTGCCGGCGGTCGGCATGGGCACCAGCTGCAGCAACTCGTTGGCGCACTCGCCATGTTCGGGTCGAAGGTCGGAGGTCGGCGGCCTGGACGCCTCCCCGACCATGCTCCGAGTCAGCCTCCAGCCGGCGTACGGGCTCGGTCACCACCCTCATCGGGCGCTCGGTCAGTGACGTTGGGCGTACGGCGCCTCGGCGCGGTCGCGGTGGTGCCGATCGGCACGGGCCCGTGGCCGCGGGTTTCGCCGTGGTCTGGCCGGCCCCCACCCCCCGAGTGGGCATGCTCGGGTTCACGATGCTCGGCTTCGGTCTGTCCCTGAGCCTGCCGCAAATCATCGCGGCGGCGAGCCGTCTGTCCCCGGAGTGTCCGCGGCCGCCGTCGCTCGCCTCAATATCTTCCATGACGCCGGCCTTCCGATCGGCTCACCGCTCGTCGGCGGGCTGGGGGACGCGTGGAATCACCGCGGGGTGATTCCACGCGCGGGTCCTGATGACACTCCTGCACGCCCGATCGTTGGGTGCTGAACCAACCCGATACGGTGGCGAACATGAGCGGCCGCACACAGCTGATGTGGGACGAAGCAGTCACGGGCTACGACTTCGGCTCCGGACATCCGATGGACCCGGTACGTCTGGCGCTGACCATGCGCCTGGTCGAGGCGTTCGGACTGGACCGGGCGGTGGAGGTGGTGGCCGCCAAGGCCGCCGGGGACTCCACCCTGCGGCTCATCCACCGCTCGGACTATATCGACGCCGTGCGGCGTGTGTCGGCCGATCCGAAGTCGGCGGACGGAACCTACGGCCTGGGCACCGAGGACGACCCCGCCTTCGCGGGCATGCACGAGGCGTCGGCACTGATCGCCGGGCTGTCGGTGGGCGCGGCGGAGGCGGTCTGGCGCCGCGATGCCGTGCACGCGGTGAATTTCGCGGGCGGGCTGCACCACGCGATGCCCGGTGCGGCCTCCGGTTTCTGTATTTACAACGACGCCGCGCTGGCCGTGGCCAGGCTGCTGGAACTGGGCGCGGAGCGGGTGGCGTACGTCGATGTGGACGTGCACCACGGTGATGGCGTGCAGGCGGCCTTCTGGGACGACCCGCGCGTGATGACGATCTCGCTCCATGAGCATCCGCGGACGCTGTTCCCGCAGACCGGGTGGCCGGAGGAGACGGGTGGGAACGGCGCCGAGGGCAGCGCGGTGAATGTGGCCCTGCCGGCCGGGACCGGCGATGAGGGGTGGCTGCGGGCGTTCGACGCGGTGGTCCCCGAGCTGCTGGAGGCGTTCGGTCCGCAGGTGCTGGTGACACAGCATGGAGCGGATACGCATGTAGAGGACCCGCTTGCCCACCTCGCGGTGAGTCTGGACGCGCAGCGGGCGGTGGCCGAGGCGTGTCATGACCTGGCGCATCAGTATGCGGAGGGGCGCTGGCTGGCGCTGGGCGGTGGCGGTTACGCGATCGTGGACGTCGTACCGCGGTCCTGGACGCATCTGGTGGCGATCGCGGCGGGGCAGCCGGTGCCGCCGACCACGGTGGTGCCGGAGGAGTGGCGGCACCAGGTGTACGCGAAGACGCGGCAGCCGGCGCCGGGGCGGATGACGGACGGCCGGGAGCCGCGCCGGCGGAACTTCGCGGATACGGGGTACGACCCGGCGGACCGTCTGGACCAGGCGATCCTGGCCACGCGGCGGGCGGTGTTCCCGTCCCACGGTCTGCTGCCGTAGCCGTGTGCCCGCCCGAGGTTACGCGCCATTAGGCCAACGGTGGGGCTTATCGCCGTTCCCGGGCCGGGAGGCCGCCCTGTGGCCCAGCATCGGGGACGTGTTGAATCCTGGAGCGCTGCGTGCGCATCTGTTGGCGGCCCGGTTGGCAGGGCCTGTGGCGACCTCCCGCGAGACGAGCCTGCGCAGCTACCGGCTCTTCGCCGCCAGGGATCCACGGGTGCTGCTCGGCCTCGACCCCGAAGGGGCATGGGAACAGCCGGAGGTGTTGAGGCTGATGGCCGAGCGGTGCGGAGTCTCGGACGATGCGGAACATGTTTCCGGCCCCGATGTGATCGACCCCGACCGTACGGTGGCGGCGCTCGAAGCGTTTGCCGGCCGCCTCCGTGCGGTGGTCGCCGCTCGCGCGCCCGTGCTCCTGGGCACCGGTCACCCCCACCGTCTCCTCGGTTTCTACGCTTCGTTGGCCCGGGCGCTCTCAGCGGCGGGATGTTCCGTACTCACCCCGGCGCATGGGCGATGTATCGACATAACGACCCGGTTCGGCGTACGCACCTACCGCCTCGACTACGCACACGGAGTCGCCTCGGTGCGGGTCGCCGGGGCGGAGAGGCCGGGCGGTGAAACGGGCGTGCACACGCACTCCCCGCTCCCGGTTCGTACCGCTCTCGATGCCGCGGCGGACGCCCGTATCCCCCTCCCGGCACTCGTCATCGGGGACCACGGTTGGGTCTGCGGGGCAGGTCAGCTGGGGATCGAGGCCATGGGGCTGGCTGACACGGACGATCCCGCGCTGTTCGTCGGAGAAGCCGAGGGCCGGGTGTCCGTCGCTGTTCCGCTTGATGACGCTGTGCGGTCCGATTACTACCGGCCGCTTACTCGCTATGTACTCAATCGAGCGTGTCTGTCACAGTAGGCGGTCGATCGCTACTCCTCTTCCCCACTTGCATCACACGCCCCTAATCTGGGGAGGAGCGCACAGCGACGAGGAGTCACCGGAGGGGAAGCCGGTGCCCGTCATGTGCGGAAGGTTCAGGTGTGTCATGGCTGCTGGCGAGAGGCCTCTGAACGAGGTTCAGTTCCTGACCGTGGCGGAAGTCGCCACGGTGATGCGCGTATCGAAGATGACCGTGTACCGGCTGGTGCACAGCGGTCATCTGCCTGCGATCAGGGTGGGGAGGTCGTTCCGGGTTCCGGAGCAGGCGGTCCACGACTATCTCCGCGAGTCCTATGTGGGGGTGGAGACCGCCTGACGGTGACCCTCGGATTACGTTCCTCACTCGGCGCCGGGTAGGCTGGGCCGACGTAGGTCGTGTGGGCTCGGACGCCCCGCACCGAGTGATTCGAAGTGAGCGAGGGTAGTCGTGGGCTCTGTTATCAAGAAGCGGCGCAAGCGGATGGCAAAGAAGAAGCACCGCAAGCTGCTCAAGCGCACGCGCGTTCAGCGTCGCAACAAGAAGTAAGCGACAGCTGAAAGTGGTACGCCGCCCTCCCGCCGTCCCGGTGGGAGGGCGGCGTCGTCGTATCGGGGGACGCGTATCAGGCATCCGGCCGAAATGTAGCTGTATGCATCCTGCGGTCACCACAGTGCAACATCCACCCGATACGGTGACCGCTACGGGAATAAACACGGACCCGGCCTAGGTGCGGAAGGAAGGCGCTGATCTTGGGCAAAGTCGTGCTCGTCACCGGTGTCGCCCGGCAGCTCGGGGGGCGTTTCGTACGACGCATCCAACGAGAGCCCGAGGTCGACCGGGTGATCGGCGTGGATGCCGTACCGCCCGAGCACCATCTGGGGGGCGCGGACTTCGTCCAGGCCGATATCCGGCATCCCACCATTGCCAAGGTCCTCGCCGAGCACGCCGTCGACACCGTCGTCCATATGGACATCACCGGCACCCCCTTGGGGACCCGGGGCAGCCGTAGCACGGTCAAGGAGACCAACGTCATTGGCACCATGCAGCTGCTCGGCGCCTGCCAGAAGGCGCCCGCCGTCGAGCGCCTCGTGGTCAAGTCCAGCACCAGCGTGTACGGCTCCGCGCCCCGCGACCCGGCCATCTTCACCGAGACGACCCCGCCCAAGTCGCTGCCCAGCGGCGGCTTCGCCAAGGACGCGGTCGAGGTCGAGGGCTATGTCCGGGGGTTCGCCCGCCGACGGCCCGATGTCGCCGTCTGCGTGTTGCGTTTCGCCAACATCCTCGGTCCCTGCGCGGAATCCCCGCTCGCCGACTATTTCTCGCTGCCCGTGCTCCCGACCGTCTTCGGCTACGACCCGCGGCTGCAGTTCGTCCACGAGGACGACGTGATGGAGGTGCTGCGGATCGCCTCCTTCGAAGCCCGCCGCGGCACACTCAACAGCGGCACCTTCAATATCGCGGGCGACGGTGTGCTGCTGCTCTCGCAGACCGCCCGGCGGCTCGGCCGTCCCACGGTGCCGGTCCTGCTGCCCGCCGTCACCTGGGTCGGCTCCGCGCTCCGGTCCGTCGGCATGACCGACTTCTCGCCGGAGCAGATCCGGCTGCTGACGCACGGCCGCGTCGTCCAGACGGCCCAGATGCGGGAGACCCTGGGATTCGAACCGACCTATACGACAGCGGAGGCCTTCGCGGACTTCGCCCGCAGCCGTGCCCCAGGGCTCCTCCCGCCCGAAACCCTTGCCCGTACCGTCGACCGGCTCGCGGACCTCGTCCCCGCGGCCCCCAGTGAGGAGCGCACCTGACATGGCCGACGCCAAGGTCATTCCCTTCGGTGACGAGCCGAGGTCGCGGCGCGGCAAGGCCAAGCCGAAGACCAGAGTGAACGGGCGCAGGTCGGGCCCGCTGTCGCCCGTACCCGAACAGCCGGTGCCCCCGGAGACGCAGGACCCGTCGGCCGCGGAGTCACACGGGTCCGCGGGGACCGGCGTGTGGGAGCGGAGACTCGCCCATGGACTGTCGTTCCTGCGCCGCCGGGTCACCGGGGACTACGAGGTCGACGACTTCGGTTACGACGAGGATCTCACCGACCAGGTCCTGATGTCCCTGCTGCGACCCGTGTACGACAAGTACTTCCGCGTCGAGGTGAAGGGCATCGAGAACATCCCGGACACCGGTGGTGCGCTGATCGTCGCCAACCACTCCGGGACGCTGCCGCTGGACGGTCTGATGCTCCAGGTCGCGGTGCACGACCACCACCCGGCCGACCGCCACCTACGGCTGCTCGCCGCCGACCTCGTCTTTATGCTGCCGGTCGTCAACGAGCTGGCGCGCAAGGCCGGTCACACCCTGGCTTGTTCCGAGGACGCCCAGCGGCTGCTGGAGCGCGGCGAGGTGGTCGGGGTGATGCCGGAGGGCTTCAAGGGCGTCGGCAAGCCCTTCTCCGAGCGCTACAAGCTGCAGCGCTTCGGACGGGGCGGGTTCGTCTCCACGGCGTTGCAGGCCGGTGCGCCGATCGTGCCGTGCTCGATCGTCGGTGCGGAGGAGATCTACCCGATGATCGGAAACGCCAAGACCCTGGCCCGTCTGCTCGGCTTTCCGTACTTTCCGCTGACGCCGACTTTTCCCTGGCTCGGCCCGCTCGGCGCTGTACCGCTGCCGACGAAGTGGACGATCCAGTTCGGTGAGCCGATCCCGACCGACGCCTATCCGCTGGAGGCGGCCGAGGACCCGATGTTGATGTTCAACCTCACCGACCAGGTACGAGAAACGATCCAGCACGCCTTGTACAAGCTGCTGGTGCAGCGGCGCTCGGTCTTCTTCTGAACGTGACGTGCCTCCCCGCGGAAGCCGCCCGGGAACCGCGGCCCTCCTGTGAACCAGGCCGTCTCTGAGCTGCAGGCGCCTCCGGACGGAGCGCCTGAGCCGGCGGCGGTTCCGGGGTGAATGCTGGGCGCCGTGTGCTGAGCTGACGCGTCTGGGGCCCGGCGCCGAGAGGAAGTTCCTTCGACGCCGGGCCCCAGCGCTTGCTCGCGTCCGCTACGACTCAGCGCACGTCCTGACCCTCGATGCCCAGGCCCGGGAGGATGCCGGGCAGCAGCGGGGGAAGGGTGACGTCCGGCTTTGCCGTGCTGTTGTCCTTGCCGCTGCCCCGGCCACCGGAGGGCGTCGGGCTGCTGCTCTGCGGCGGGTCGAGCAGATCGCCGGTGCTGTCGATGAGCCCCTCATCCTGCCGGTGCGACTCGGAGGGCCGAGGTTTGTCCTCACCGTCGGTCCGCTGCTTGGACGGGCTGTCCGACGCGGGTGTGGAATTCCCGGACGTCCCCTGCGAGCCGGTCGGTCCGGAGGAGTCGCCGGAGCCCTGACCGGACCGGTCGTCGCCGTCCGGCCCCGAGGGCAGCATCGACTTCAGCGGGCCGACCTCCTCGTCCATGGCGTCGAAGACCGAACTCACCTGGTCTCCCACATCGGTGAGCTGGGTCGGCAGCCGGTCGCGCAGCTCGCGCCAGCTCTGACGATGAGACGTGGAGAAGGACTCGATCGCCTGGATCGGAGCCAGAGAGCCCTCCCGTGCGTATGCCTCGGACAGCAGCCGGTGTCCCTCGGAGGCGTCGTGCCGCATACCGGAGAGCGCTCTGCGGACCTCGCCCAGCGATTCATGGTCGAGGTGGCCGGTGCGCCCGCGCTCCATCAGCCGACGGGCCTCGTTCATACGCGTCGAGGCCTGGCCGAGATACATCTCGCCGCGGTCCGCGTCGCCGTCCGCCAGGCCGAGCTTCAGATCCTCCATGCCGCGCTTGAGGCCGTAGAGCGAATCTCCCGGCAGGGCGTCGGAACTGGCCGCCGCGACACCGCTGAACGCCCCGGCCGCCACCCCGACGGTGAGCCCACCTGCCGCGAGCCCCTTCGACCAGCGGGACCGGGGCCGTAGCTTCCGAAGACGGCTCGCCCGGTGGGCGCCCTTCCGGGAGCGCTGCTCGGGCACTCTGGGACCGTCCGCCCCGACGCCCTCGGCGAGCATCGCCTCCATGGCCGCGACCAGTTGGGCTCGCTGCACCACCCTGACGTCCGGATCCAGCACCGGCTTCGGCAGCCGGCCGAGTCCGCCCGTCAGGGCGGTCAGCTCCCCGTGCCGGCACGGCTGGATCTGCTGTACCTGCTGGACGTCCGCCGCCGAAGCGTCGGGCCGCTCAGCCCTCCGGTCCTGGCGAGCCTGCTCCTCCAGGACCTGGGCGAAGGCGTTCGCCCGCCGGTGCGCCGATACGTTCGCGATCACAGGCGGCACCTCCTCTCGTCGTCACGTCGACTCCCCGGCACTTGTGGAAGGTTGCACGCCTTGAGCGCGACCACCCGATCGAGTGAGAGGTCGTGGGCATGGCGTGACCAGAGGGAGCCTGCAACCCGGACAACGAGCGGCGCGGCAGTCGGGTTACGCATGGACGATGATCGGACCGCGGGGTCATGGTGGTCACCGTAAGTGTTGTCGTCGGGGTCAGCGGGCGTCGTCCGGGAGGAGCCGGGCCAGGGTGCGGACCGCGCGGTACTGAAGGGTTTTGATCGCGCCTTCGTTCTTCCCCATCACGCGGGCCGTCTCGGCGACCGAGAGCCCTTGGAGGAAGCGGAGCGTCACACACTCCTGCTGCTGGGGGTTGAGCTTACGGACCGCCTCCAACAGGGCCGCGTTGGAGAGCGATTCGAGGACGGAGTCCTCCGGGCTGCGCTCGACCTCGTTGGCGTCGAGCATCTCGCCGGTGGTGACCTCGAGGCGGAAACGGCTGGACTTGAAGTGGTCGGCGACGAGGTTGCGGGCGATCGTCACCAGCCAGGCGCCGAAGTCGCGGCCCTGCCAGGTGAAGGTGCCGATGCGGCGCAGGGCCCGCAGGAACGTCTCACTGGTGAGGTCTTCGGCGGTGGCCTTGCCGCCGACGCGGTAGTAGATGTAGCGGTACACCGTGTCGGCGTACTGGTCGTAGAGGCGGCCGAAGGCCTCGGCCTCACCGGCCTGGGCACGTTCGACCAGGTCCATCATGCGACGGCTGTCGCTGTCGGCGGCGGGGCGGCGGGCGGTGGTGGCGCCGGCGGTGGCACGCGTACGTCTGCCGAGCGCGGCGGTGCGCTCGGCCAGGGCGTAGGCGGGGCCGGTCGGACCGGCGGCAGGGACAGGCGCGGCGAAGGCGGGGACGGCGTACGCGGTGGGGACGAAGCCGCGCAGATGGTCGGCGACCGTCGAGCGGAGCGTAGCCAGGCCCGAGGCGTCAACCCCGACGTGTGGGTACACGGGACTCCCAGAGGCAGAGCTTCCATCACGTGCAGTGCGGGACCATTCACTCGTCGTAGCGACGTGCGGGTACCCGTTTGCGTCTGAGGAGAATAACGCTTCGTACAGGCAGCGCTACACCGAGTTGCTCAAATCGTCGGTTCAGAACGCTCTGTTATAGATTGATGACCGATCAAATATCGAACGCGCGATAGAGAATGACCGCTTTTCTCTGCGAACTGCTCGCTCGGCGGTCAGCTTCTGGCGCTGCGGCGGCATTGGGACTGGCGGGAAGCCGGAGGGGGTAAGAAGGCCGGAATGGCCGCGCGTCGCCGGGCCGTGTCCCGGTGGCATACGGGCTCCGCGGGGCGGACGGTACGGCCGCCACGGCGGGTCCGTCGTGACTCGTGAGCGCGGGCGGCTCGACGTTGTCGCAGGTTGCGTGGGTAGTTACAGAGGGTGATAGCTAGCGGCGGCGGCGCTGGAGGGCGACCGCGGCCGCCGCGCCGCCGGCCAGCGCGCCGACTCCGGCGGCGGCCGGGATGCCGACCTTCGCGGCCTTGCGGCCCGTCCGATAGTCACGCAGCCGCCAGCCGTGCTCCCGGGCGTGCTTGCGCAGCCGCGTGTCCGGGTTGATCGCGTACGGATGCCCGACGATCGACAGCATCGGGATGTCGTTGGCCGAGTCGCTGTACGCGGCGCAGCGCGACAGGTCGAGGCCCTCGGCCGTGGCCAGCGCCCGTACGGCCTCGGCCTTCGCCGGGCCGTGCAGCGGCTCGCCCACGAGCTTGCCGGTGTAGATGCCGTTGAGGGATTCGGCGACCGTGCCGAGCGCTCCGGTCAAACCGAGGCGACGGGAGATGATCGTGGCGGTCTCCACGGGGGCGGCCGTGACCAGCCAGACTTTCTGGCCCGCGTCCAGATGGGCCTGGGCGAGGGCGCGTGTGCCGGGCCAGATCCGTTCGGCCATGTACTCGTCGTAGATCTCCTCGCCCATCTCCATGAGCTCGGAGACCCGGTGCCCCTTCACGATGGACAGCGCGCTGTTCCGCGCGTCCTCCATATGGGCCGGGTCCTCGACGCCGGCGAGCCGGAACCACGCCTGCTGCCAGGCGAAGCGGGCCAGCTCGCGTTTGCGGAAGAACCTGCGCTTGTAGAGTCCGCGGCCGAAGTGGAAGAGCGCGGCGCCCTGCATCACGGTGTTGTCGAGGTCGAAGAAGGCCGCGGCCAGCTGGTCCCCGGCGACCGGGAACTCCAGCTCGGCGGCGTCGTCGCGCTGTCCCTCGACGTCCTGCACGGCGGTGTCGATGGAGGACTTGCGGGCTGCCTCGGCAGCGGCCTCGCCTGCCAGCACGCTGCGTGCCGTGGCGGAGCGCCTTCGGTGGGTGAGCCATCCCAATGCGGCCATGACGTGAGCATAGCCAGTGTGTTCGGCCAAACCGGAGTCAGGAGGATTCGGGCGCGTGAACTTCCTGCGGCGCTCCTATGCCGTGGCCGCGCCCGGCCAGGCCCTTCCCTGGCCGGGCGGTCTCCGGAGGCGCCCCCGGAGTGCCCTGGGGGCCGCGGCCGGGGCACGCCGGTGACGGGCTTCGCGCACAGGGTGGGGCCACCGGTGAGCCAGGGGGCGCGGGACGTCCCTCTCGTAGCACGGCGGCCCTGCCGAAGGCCGAGGGTTCGCTCGGGCGAGTCCGGCTGTGCAGCGTAAAGGCCCGCGCTCACCGCTCCGGCCTTGTGAACCCGGGAGTGTCGCTGCCCGACGACACCGCCCGGACAGGGCCGACCGCACCGCCGCTGACCCCACCCGGCCTCCGTGAATCTGCGGCGGCGATTGCAACCCAGGTCAGCAGCTTGCTGTGGAGGCGTGTCGCTGGCCTTGGCAGGGGCTTTTGCAGAAGTCCGTTCCCCGGTCCTCGGGCGGGGCCCCCACCCGGCCGGAGTCCGGGGGAGACGCGGACCGCCCTCCGGGCGGATGGCGCTGCTTCTGCCGCACCGCACTCGCAGGCCGGCCGCCCATCAGCCGAGTGAACAACGCTCCAGGTCAATACACCTAGGGCGTGTTTCGAAAGTAGTGCCGTCCGCCCGAAGGGCGGGGTCCGCGGCTCCCCCAGCTACCGCTGGGCGGTGCCCCCAGGTGCGTGCGATCGCAAGGCGGTGGGGGTACCCCCGGCCGGAGGCTGGGGGAGGTCGTCCTCGTACTGAC
>NZ_JBQQBW010000173.1:0-10103 GCF_052245415.1 Streptomyces sp. 8N706
GCTCGGCCCCGTACCGTACGGGCGAGGTGGCCGGGACCACCGAGATCACCACGCCGTCGAGCCGCGCCACGGTAGCCTCGGCCGCCGCCGTTTCGTCCGGCGGAAGCATCACGGCGAGCCCGCCCGCGCGCTGTACGAGCCGGTGGTAGCCGGTCGGCAGCAGCGCGGCCGCCTGATGCCAGACGCCCCAGTGCACCGAGGGCTCCAGGTACGTGGAGATGCCGATGAGCGGCTTGCGCACAGCTTCCTCCGGTCAGTCGCGTGTCAGTTCGGCCTCGGCGGCCGCCAGCGCAGCGAACTCCTCCTCGGGGGCGGCCGCGACCAGTCGGTGCCGGGAGTAGAAGGCGAAGTAGGCCAGTGCGACACCGTAGACGCCCAGCGCGATGAACGCCGCCTCCTTGTCCACCAGAAAGGTGGCCACGAGGGCCGAGCACGCCAGTACGAACGCCACCGCGGACGTAAGGATTCCGCCGGGGGTCCGGTACGGCCGGGGCAGCCGGGGTTCGCGGCGCCGCAGCACGATGTGCGACAGGGACATCAGGGCGTAGGAGATGGTCGCGCCGAAGACGGCGACATTGAGCATCCGGGCGCCGTCGCCCGTCGCCGCGGCCAGCGCGAAGCCGATGGCGCCCGGCACCAGCAGCCCGAGGTACGGGGCCTTGCGCCTGCTGGTCAGGGACAGGAAGCGGGGCAGATAGCCGGCGCGGGAGAGCGCGAACAGCTGCCGTGACCCGGCGTAGATCAGGGAGAAGAAGGAGGCGACCAGACCGGCCAGGCCCGCGTAGTTGACGAACCGGCTGAGCGCGGTCGGCTCGCCGCCGCCCTGGAGGGCCTCCACCAGCGGGTTGCCCGCTTCCTGTACGGCCGCCGAGCCTCGGGCACCGGTCGCCGCGAGGAAAGTGAGCAGGGCGAGCAGCAACAGGATGGCCATGGAGATGGCCATGGCCTTCGGCAGGGAACGTGCCGGGTCCCTGGTCTCCTCGGCCGCCAGCGGCACACCCTCGACCCCCAGGAAGAACCACATGCCGAACGGGAACGCCGCCCAGATCCCCAGGACACCGAACGGCAGCCAGGATCCGGCGCCGAAGGCGTCCCGGTCGACGGGGATGTCATCGAGCCCGCTCGCGTCGAACTCCGCGAACGCCCCGACAGCGAAGATCAGCAGCGCGGCGACCGCGACGCCCGTCACGATGAAGCTGAAGCGCAGCGCCTCGCCGACGCCCCACAGATGGATTCCGAGGAAGACCGCGAAACAGGCGAGATACACCGGCCAGCCCGATTCCAGGCCGAAGAGCTTCAGTGACTCGACGTAGTCCCCGATGAAGATGGCGATCGCGGCGGGCGCGAGGACGTACTCGATGAGGATGGCCGTGCCGGTGAGGAAGCCGCCCCAGGTGCCGAGCGCGCGCCGGGCGAACCCGTAGCCGCCGCCCGCTGTCGGCAGGATCGCCGCCAGCTCGGCGAGCGCGAAGACCATACAGGTGTACATCAGGCCCATGAGGACGGCGGCGATGGCGAGGCCGCCGAAGCCGCCCTCGGCGAGTCCGAAGTTCCAGCCGGAGAAGTCACCCGAGACGACGTACGCCACGCCGAGTCCGGTGAGCAGCAGCCAGCCGGCGCTGCCTCTGCGCAAGGTCCGCTTCTCCAGATAGGCGTCCTCGGGGGAGGCGGTCCCGCTGTCGGAGGGAGGTGCGAGGGGGGAGCCGGTACTTTCGGCCATGAGCCGCTCCTGACCTGACGGGGGTCAATGGTGTGGGGCCATACCTTTGTCCTCCGGGGTGGGTACGCGCAAGGGGCGTGCGCCAATCCGCGGTGAACCGGTCCGCGGTAACCGGTGCCGCGGTGAACCGATCCGGTCCGCCGCAGGCCACCGCGGTGAACCGGTCCGCGGTAGGCCGGCCGCGGCCCCGGCGTCGTGGCGCCTCGTCCCCGTGGTCCTCGTTGCCGTCTGCGCCTCCGGGTGCCGGGCGGCGCCCGAGGAGCTCAGGAGAGGAAGCCCCGCAGCAGCGCCGCCGTACCCGCGCAGTGTTCCCGCATCACCTCGCGGGCCCCGTCGGCGTCACCCTCCAGCACCGCCTCGACCAGCGCGGTGTGCTGCTGCTGCGAGTGCTCCAGATTGCGGACCAGCAGCGGAATGCAGTCCAGCAGGTCGTTGACGGTCGCCCGTACGGCCGCGTACTGGGCGGCGAGCGAGGGTGAGCCGCACAGTTCCGCCACGGTCAGATGCAACATGGTGTCCAGCCGCCGGTAGTCGGCCAGCGGCGCGTCGTGCGTCGCGGCCAGCGCCCCCCGCAGCCGGTCCGCCTGTTCCCGCGACAGGCCGTGCGCCGCGCACAGCCCCGCCGCGCCGACCTCCAGGACCTCCCGGAACCGCAGGGTGTCCTCGACGTCGACCTTCTCGATCCGGCGCCGCAGCTCGTCCTCCGCGCCGCCGCCCCGCACCTCCGGCCGAGGCCGTACGAACGTGCCGCCGTAGCGGCCGCGCCGGCTCTCCACCAGGCCCTGGTCCTGGAGGACCTTCAGGACCTCGCGCAGCGTCACCCGGCTGACGCCCAGCCGGTCCGCCAGCTCTCGCTCCGCCGGAAGCCGCTCGCCGTACGGCACGAGCCCGAGCCGGACGACCTGGAGTATCTGCTCCAGCGCCTCCTCGAAGCCGTTCCCCGCCCGCACCGGTCGCAGCACCGGGGCGAGCCGGTCCGCGGAGCCGGCGTCCTCGACGTCGCCCATTGAACCCCTTCCCAATCAATGGTCTACAGGACTACCTTATGGCCTCCGGCTGCACCGACAGGAGGCCTTTCCCGTGGCAGACCGCACACCACCGCTCTCCGTCGGCGACCTGAGAAGACTCGTCGACACGGGGGAGATCGACACCGTAGTCCTCGCCTTCACCGATATGCAGGGACGGCTCCAGGGCAAGCGGTTCGCCGCCCGGTTCTTCCTCGACGAGGTCCTGGACCACGGCACCGAAGGGTGCAACTACCTCCTCGCCGTGGACGTCGACCTCAACACCGTCGACGGCTACGCCATGTCCTCCTGGGAACGCGGCTACGGCGACTTCGCCATGCACGGCGACACCGGCACCCTGCGCCGTACGCCCTGGAACCCCGGAACCGCCCTCATCACCGCCGATCTCGCCTGGCACGACGGCTCACCGGTCGCCGCCTCCCCGCGGCAGGTGCTGCGCCGCCAGCTCGACCGGCTCGCCGAGCACGGCTGGAGCGCATACGCCGGCACCGAGCTGGAGTTCATGGTCTTCAAGGACACCTACGAGGACGCCTGGGCGCGCGGCTATCGCGGGATGAACCCGGCCAACCAGTACAACGTCGACTACTCCGTCCTGGGAACCGGCCGGGTCGAGCCGCTGCTGCGCCGGATCCGCAACGAGATGGGCGCGGCCGGTATGACGGTGGAGTCGGCCAAGGGCGAGTGCAACCTCGGCCAGCACGAGATCGCCTTCCGCTACGACGAGGCGCTCACCACCTGCGACCAGCACGCCGTCTACAAGACCGGCGCGAAGGAGATCGCCGCCCAGGAGGGCATGTCGCTCACCTTCATGGCGAAGTACGACGAGCGCGAGGGCAACTCCTGCCATATCCATCTGTCGCTGCGGGACGCGTTCGGGGAGCCGGTGCTCGCCGACGAGCAGGGCCCGTACGGCATGTCGAAGACCATGCGGCACTTCCTCGCCGGACAGATCGCCGCGATGCGCGACTTCACCCTGCTCTACGCCCCGAACATCAACTCCTACAAGCGCTTCCGGCCCGGCTCCTTCGCCCCGACGGCCGTCGCGTGGGGGCCGGACAACCGCACCTGTGCCCTGCGCGTCGTCGGCCACGGGCGGTCCCACCGGTTCGAGAACCGCCTCCCGGGGGGCGACGTCAACCCGTATCTGGCGGTGGCGGGCATGGTCGCGGCCGGGCTGCACGGTATCGAGCAGGAGCTCGAACTCCCCGACGCCTGTACCGGAAACGCCTACAACGGTGACGCCGAGCACGTGCCCGCCACACTCCGCGAGGCGGCCGAGCTGTGGGCGGCCAGCCCCGTCGCGCGGGGCGCCTTCGGAGACGAGGTGGTCGAGCACTATCTGAACATGGCGCGTATCGAGCAGGCGGCGTACGACAGCGCCGTCACGGACTGGGAGCGGTTCCGCTCCTTCGAGCGGATGTGATCGGCCGCATGGGACGCGCCGCAGGCGACGCAGGCATCCGACGCGCCGCATACGAAGCGGCGCACCCGACGCGGCACAGCCGAGGCAGCATCCCGAGCACCGCCGCCGAGCAACGCATCGGAAGCAGCGCGGTGACGCGCCGCATGGGACGCGCCGCACGGGACGCGCCGCATGGGACGTGACACCCCGCTCCGCGGCGGACCCGTCAACCCCAGGAGAACGCAGTTGTACGAACACCACGTCCTCAACCCGGCGACCGAAGAGGTCATCGCCACCGTCCCCGCCTCCACCCCGGCCGATGTCGACGCCGCCGTCCTCCGCGCCGCGAAGGCACAGGAGAGCTGGTCCGCGCTCGCTCCCGGCGACCGCGCCCGGCTGCTGCGCCGCTTCGCCGCCACCGTCGACGGCCATCTCGAGGAACTGGCACAGCTGGAGGTCCGCGAAGCCGGTCACCCCATCGGCAATGCCCGCTGGGAAGCCGGGAACGCCCGTGATCTCCTCGACTACGCGGCCGGGGGAGTGGAGCGCCTCAACGGCAGCCAGATTCCCGTCTCCGGCGGTCTGAACGTCACCTTCCACGAGCCTCTCGGCGTCGTCGCCGTCATCGCCCCGTGGAACTTCCCCCTGCCGATCGCCGCATGGGGAACGGCGCCCGCCCTCGCCGCGGGCAACGCCGTCCTCCTCAAGCCCGCCGAGACCACTCCGCTGACCGCACTGCGCCTGGCCGAACTCGCCCTGGAGGCCGGGCTGCCGGAAGGGCTGTTCCAGGTCCTCCCCGGAGCCGGACCGGTCGCGGGAAACGCACTCGTCGAGCACCCCGGCGTCGCCAAGGTCGTCTTCACGGGCTCCACCGCCGTCGGCAAGCGGATCATGGCCAAGTGCGCCGCGGGCGTGAAGCGGGTGACCCTCGAACTCGGGGGCAAGAGCCCCAACATCGTCTTCGCCGACGGTGATGTCGAGCAGGCGGCCGCCGCCGCTCCCGGCTCCTTCCTCGACAACACCGGCCAGGACTGCTGCGCCCGCACCCGCATCCTGGTGCAGCGCGAGGTCCACGACCGGTTCATGGAGCTGCTGGAACCCGCCGTCCACGCCTTCACCGTGGGGGACCCCGCCGATCCGGCCACCCGGATGGGTCCGCTGATCTCCGCCGCCCAGCGCGAGCGCGTACGCTCCTACGTCCCCGAGGACGCGCCCGTGGCCATCCGCGGCACGTGCCCCGCGGGCAGGGGCTTCTGGTACCCCGCGACCGTCCTCACCCCGTCCTCCCCGGACGACGCCACGGCCGTCGACGAGATCTTCGGACCCGTGGCCGTCGTCATCCCCTTCGAGGACGAGGCCGACGCCGTACGCCTCGCCAACGCCACCCGCTACGGCCTGTCCGGATCCCTGTGGACCCGGGACATCGGCCGTGCACTGCGCGTCTCCCGTGCCGTCGCGGCAGGCAATCTCTCCGTCAACTCGCACAGCAGCGTGCGCTACTGGACGCCCTTCGGAGGCTTCGGAGAGTCCGGCCTCGGCCGCGAGCTGGGCCCCGGCGCACTCACCGCCTTCACCGAGACCAAGAACGTCTTCATCAGCACCGAGGAGAGCACGTGACCGAGCAGACCACCCCCGTGTGCCGTCGCCTGGTCGGCCGTACCGCCGTCATCACCGGAGCGGGCAGCGGCATCGGACTGGCGACCGCCCGCCGACTCGCCTCCGAAGGCGCGGACATCGTCTGCGCCGACATCGACGAGACCGCGGGCAAGGCGGCCGCCGCCGAGGTCGGCGGGCTCTACGTCCAGGTCGACGTCACCGACTCCGACCAGGTCGAGGCGGTCTACAAGACGGCGTACGACACCTACGGTTCGGTCGACATCGCCTTCAACAACGCCGGTATCTCCCCGCCCGACGACGACTCGATCCTCACCACCGGGATCGATGCCTGGAAGCGCGTCCAGGAGGTCAACCTCACCTCCGTCTACCTCTGCTGCAAGCACGTCATCCCCTACATGCGGCGGCAGGGGAAGGGCTCGATCATCAACACCGCCTCCTTCGTGGCCAGAATGGGGGCCGCCACCTCCCAGATCAGCTACACCGCGTCCAAGGGCGGGGTGCTGGCCATGTCCCGCGAGCTGGGCGTCCAGTTCGCCCGCGAGGGCATCCGGGTCAACGCCCTCTGCCCCGGGCCGGTCAACACCCCGCTGCTCAAGGAGCTGTTCGCCAAGGACCCCGAGCGGGCGGCGCGCCGACTCGTCCACGTCCCGCTGGGCCGCTTCGCCGAACCCGAGGAGATCGCCTCCGCGGTGGCCTTCCTCGCCAGCGACGACTCCTCGTTCGTCAATGCCGCCGAGTTCCTCGTCGACGGCGGCATCGCGGGTGCGTACGTCACCCCCTTGTAGAACCGCGCCGGATCCTGCTGCGGACGACGGCGCTGCGGACGATGGTGCCGCGGACGACGGCGCTGCCGACGACGGCACTGGGGACACGGCGCAGACGACCGCGCTGGGGACGCGGCGCCGCAGACACCCCGCACGGCAGCCGGGCGTACGGGGCCCCGGCTGCCGTGGCAACAGGGTTACGGGCCAAGAAGTCCCGTTCGTCTTCGGATATGTCGGCTCCAGGCCATAAGGTGATCCGCGTGAGCATGACGACCCCGCCCGGCTGGTACCCAGACCCCGGGCAGACAGGCCACGAACCCGCCCTCGAACGGTGGTGGGACGGCTCCCTGTGGACCGACTACACCCGTGAGCCCGAGGGCACCGCCGTCTCCCGGATCCCGCCCCAGCAGCCCGTCTTCGCTCCGCCCCGGCAGCCCGAGCTCCTGGAGGCCCCGTTCGCATCCCCGCCCTTCTACGGACCGGAGTCCGTCGGCCATGGCGGGGCGCGCGGCAGGACCGTCTCCCTCGTCGGCGCCGCGGCGGTTCTCGTCGTGGCCGTCATCGGCGGCATCGTCCTGCTGAACGGCAACGGCGACGGCTCCGACACAGCACGCGCCGAGCCGAGCACCGGCCGGCAGCCGTCGCCCGGTGACCAGGGCGGCGGACGCGGGGAGGGGCCGCCGGGCACCTCGGCGGACACCGCTCCGGACGCGGCCAACGGCATCAGCGTGCCCGTTCTCGCCGGCTGGCAGAAGGGCCGCAGCAGCGCGGGCGGCGCGGGCGTGACCATCGACCCCTACCCGTGTCCGAGCCAGACGCGTACGAAGTGCGTGCGCGGCGGCGTGTTCACCAGGACCGCCACCGGCTACAAGGCGAAGACACCACAAGGCGTCGCCAAGGAGGACATCCCCAAGAACACCGACAGCTCCTACGGCAAGGACCCCGTCACCGGCAAGGAGATGTACGGCGGGGTGGTCTCCCGGCGGGAGGTCAGATCCGAGGTCGTCACGGTCGCCGGGCAGAAGGGCTACCTGGTGCGCTGGAAGGTCACGACCAAGAAGGGGGACGGGGGCTTCGTCCAGTCCGTGGTCTTTCCCTCGCCCACCGACCCGACGTCCCTCGTCCTCGTCCGGTTCGGCTTCGACGCCGGCGGGCAGGCACCGCCGCTCACGGACATGGACAGGATCGCCGCGGGCATCGCCCCGCTGGGCGCCGGCAGCACGGGCGGTACGGGCGGCTCGGTCTGACGGGACAGCACGCCGTCGGACCCGTGGCCCGGGCGCGACATCCTGCTCACCTCTGCTCACTTCCTCCGCCATGCACGCTCCGCGTGGTCACGTCCCGCTCGCGGTGACGGTCACAGGAAGGTGCGGCCCTCGCCCCGGTACGTGGGCTCGGCCCCGACCACCCGGTCGCCCTGGATGAGGTGCAGTTCGTCGAAGCGTTCGCACATCTCGCCGGCCTTCGCGTGCCGGAACCACACCTTGTCGCCGATCAGCAGATCGTCCGCGGGCGTCCCCAGCAGCGGTGTCTGCACCTCCCCGGGCCCCTCCTGCGCGTCATAGCGCAGTCCCTCGGGAAGATACGGCTGCGGCAGCCGGTCGGCACCGGCCGCCCCCGACGCCGGATAGCCGCCGCCCAGAACCGTGACCACACCGACTCCGGGCCGCCGTACCACGGGCTGGGCGAACAGCGCGGCCGGCCGGCCCCGGAACGAGGTGTAGTGGTCGAAGAGGCGTGGCACGAAGAGCCCCGAGCCCGCCGCGATCTCCGTCACCGCGTCCTCGGCCGCCGTGTGCTGCACGCTGCCCGTGCCGCCGCCGTTGACGAACTCCAGGTCGGGTGCCTCGGCCCGTACGAGGCGCACCGCCTCCGCCCGGCGGGCCGCCAGCTCCTTCCTCGCCGCCGACTGCATCAGCCGGATCCCCCGGGAGCGCAACGGCCGGCCCGGGACCGCGTCGCCGACACCCGCGACATGACCCTCGTAGGCCATGACGCCGACCAGCCGGAAGCCGGGACGGCGGGTCACCGAACGGGCCAGGGCGGCGAGTTGACCGGGTTCGCGCAGCGGAGAGCGCCGCGCGCCGATCCGCACCCGCCCGCCCAGCAGCCACAGCGAGGTGTCCAACTCCACGCAGACGCGGACCTGCTCGGTGCCGGCCCGCGAGGCGTCGATCAGATCGAGTTGAGCGGTGTCGTCCACCATCACCGTCACCGCCGCGGCGAGCTTCGGGTCGCCCGTCAGCTCCGCGAAGCTCTCGCGGTCGGCGGAGGGGTACGCGAGCAGGACGTCCTCGAATCCGGACCGGGCCAGCCACAGGGACTCCGCGAGCGTGAAGGACATGACCCCCGCGAAGCCGTCGTGCCCCGCCAGCCGTTCGAGAAGGGCCCGGCAGCGCACCGACTTGCTCGCCACCCGGATCGGCCTGCCCCGCGCGCGCCGCACCAGATCGTCGGCATTGGCGTCGAACGCCGCGAGGTCCACGACCGCGAGCGGCGCGTCGAGGTGCGCGGTGGCCCGGTCGTACCGGGCCCGGTCGGCAGCGGTGTCGGCCATGGGGCCAACCTTGCCAGAATGCCGTTACCGCTGGGTAGTGGGGTGGTTCGGGCAAACCCGGTCATGTGTCCGATCGGGTTGCCGCTCCGCCCTCCGCAGCCCGTAAAGTGACGCGCACGCCGTGACCTGACAACCCGCGGCGTGCTGTCCACATACGAACTGGCCTGCCGTGAACGGCGAATCGGCGGCAGGCGAGCATGACGCAAGGGGGGCGTATGAGCGCCGAAGCGCCGCGCGCGGCCTCCCCCCTCCCCTCCGAGGTGCCCCAGCAGCGCGGCGCGTCCGCGTCCGGTGCGTCACCTCGGAGCGCTCCGGCGCCCGGCCTCCCGCGTGCCGTTTCCCCGCCTCCCCCGCCTCCCGCGTATCCGCCGCTGCCGCCGTACGCCCCGCCGACCGCGGGCCCGTCGGGCGGCCCGGCTCCGTCGCACCCTGCGTCCGGGGCGCGGAACGGTGCTCCCGGCACCGTCCGGGCGCCCTCGGACCCGTCTTCGGCCGCAACGCCGCCGACCGCGGGGACATCGGACGGCTTCGTACCGCCCCGCCCGGCGTCCGCGGCGAGGAGTGCCGCGTCTTCGGCAGTGACGTCACCGGCCCCAGGCGTGCCGGACGGTTCCGTACCGCCCCGCCCGGCGTCCGGCGTGCGCAGCGCAGCGTCCGCGGTCGCGCCTCTTCCGGCGTCCGGCGGCCACCCCGCGACGGCCGGTGAAACCGGCGTTCCGGACGGAACCCGCCCCTCGCCCGGGACGGCCACGGACGGGCCGAAGGCATCCGGCGCCGCTGCGACCAGGGTTGACACCGCGCCCGGGGGCGGAGCGTCGTCCAAGGGCCCCGCAAGCCCCTCGTCGGGTACGGCCCGGCCCTCCGCCGACGCCCCCGCTCGAGACGATGCGCCGGCACCCGCGCCCTCTGCGCCCGCCCCCGCGCCCCGTGCGGCGGCCCCTGGCATCGCTGCGCCGCCCCCCGTCTCCTGGGGGCCTCTCCCGCCCCACGTCCCGGCCTCCTCGGCGGGCGCCACCCA
>NZ_JBQQBW010000174.1:0-9699 GCF_052245415.1 Streptomyces sp. 8N706
GGGTCTTCGTCACCATCTCGATGGGCTCTTTGCCGGGCACGAAGGAGGTGAGGAAGGCGACCTTGGTGCCGTTCTCGGGCACCACCGGGACCGGATCGCGCGCCACCAGCGTCGCATGCGCGTTGGACACGACCGTGAACAGCCGGAAGACCTCGATCAGTCCGATCGAGACGAGCATGACCGCATCCGCCGCCGTCTCCCAGCGCGCGACGTACTCCCGGTGCACCCAGTGTCCGGGCTGCAGCAGCCAGACCAGGAGGACGGCCGAGACGACCGGCGCGGCCGCGAGCAGCAGGGCCGCGCGGATCCGGTGGCGCTCCTGGGCCAGCAGGCTGCGGTAGCGCACGCGATAGGGGCGGTCCGGGTCGGGCTCGGTGAGCGGCCCGGCCAATTGGCTGTAGCGCTCGTAGTCGTACACCTGGGTCTGCGATGCCATCGGGGCGCCCCCGCGGACTCGTTCGGACAAGAACGTCATGGGGCGATGACCCGAATGGCTTTCGTGGGCAGGTCATCGACCAAGAGGACAAGGTAACCAGCCCTTCGGCGGACGTTGTGTACATCGGATATTCGGCGTGCCCTGAGGCGCCGTGTCCCAGGAGCGTTGACACGCTTGGCCTATCCAGGCGCGTCTTACGTGATGTGGTTATTTCGATATGCGATGGTCTGGGTCGGTCGGATTATCTTGCGGAAAGCGGAGGATCAGTCATGCGGGATTCCTGGAGCCGTACGGGCCAGGGTGTGCTGTGCGCGATGTCATCCGTTGCCGTGGCGATGGCACTTCCGAACTCCGCTGCCGTAGCGGCGGTGAGGGAAGCTCCGCGAATTCCGTTCACCGAGCGCTACCGGGCCGTCCAGCACGGCGGTATTGCCCGGGCCGCCAATTCCTCCGCCACATGCGCCTCCGCGGCCGCCGGTTCGGACGCCTCCTGCTCTCAGGCACAGGAGGGGAGCAACGCCGTCAACGGCGACTTCCGCATGACCTACATCGATGTCGACAAGGACCCCAATACCTACAACTCCAGCCGGGCCGAACTGCGGCTCCCCGAGAACGCCACCGTGACCTACGCCCGTCTCTACTGGGGCGGAAATCTGCGGGTCGGGGAACAGAAGCCGTCCAAGGACAACGGCCGTGTGCTCTTCGCCGAGCCGGGCGGGGAGTACAAGGAAATCCTGGCGGACACCACCATCGGGCACATCACGGACGACGGGGTCGACGCCTACTCGGCCTCCGCCGATGTCACCCGCATCGTGAAGGACAGCAATCCGGGCGCTTTCACCGTCGCGCAGGTCAATGTCGCCATGGGGCACTCGGTGGCGGGCGCGTGGGGCGGCTGGACCCTGGTCGTCGCCTACGCCGACCAGAGCGCCCCGTTGCGCGAACTCGCCATCTGGGACGGCTTCGAGACCCTGACGCCCGAGCGGCGGGAGTACGCCGTGACCCTCGACGGGCTGCGGATCCCGGAGAAGGGCTCGGCCAGCCTCGGCGTCGTCGCCTACGACGGGGACCGCGGCGCCGGTGCCAACTCCCTCAGCGTCCGGGCCGGGAAGGCGCAGGCGGTCCGGCTGCACGACGACGCCAATCCGCGCGACGACGCCATGAACTCGACGATCTCCGACGGCGGGCGTCCCACGGCCGGCCGCCAGCCCTCGTACCGCAACACCCTGGGCTATGACTCCGACGTCTACGACCTGCGGCCCGCCCTCGACGGCGGTGCCGAGCAGCTGACGGTCGGCTTCGGCACCGAGGACGAGGGCTACCACATCGGCGCCCTGTTCCTGCAGGCCGACGCCAGCCGCTGAGGCGACCGCGAAGAGCACCCCGGCGGCGTCGCCGACGGGGCCCTGGTTCCATCCGGTCCGTGTACGGGGAGCAACGCGTGCCGCAACACAAGCGTGAAGGGCGCCGCCTGGCGGTGCTGCACATCTCCCAGCCCGTCGACGGCGGAGTCGCCCGGGTCGTCGCCGACCTGGTGCGCAGCCAGACCCGGGCCGGGCTGCGCGCCGTCGTCGCCTGCCCGCCCGGCGGCGTGCTCGGCGAGGCGGCGGCCGCGGCCGGTGCGGACGTACTTCCCTGGTCGGCGGTACGGGAACCGGGCGTGCGGCTGCCCCAGGAGATCCTCCGGCTCGCCCGACTCGTCCGGCGGGCCCAGCCGGACCTCGTCCATGCGCACAGCGCCAAGGCCGGACTCGCCGCCAGGCTCGCCGTACGCGGCCGGATTCCCACCGTCTTCCAGCCGCACGCCTGGTCCTTCGAGGCCGTCGGCGGGACCACGGCCGAACTGGCCCTGCGCTGGGAGCGGTACGCCGCCCGCTGGGCCACCCGCGTGCTGTGCGTCAGCGAGGACGAACGGCAGCGCGGCCGTCAGGCCGGGGTACCGGGCCGCTGGGCCGTCGTCCGCAACGGTGTCGACACGGACCGCTTCCGGCCCGCGGACACGGAGGCGAAGGAGCGTGCCCGGGCCGGTCTGACCGCACTGCGGGCGCTGCCGCGCCAGGTACCGCTGGTCGTCTGTGTCGGACGGCTGTGCCGGCAGAAGGGCCAGGACGTGCTGCTGCGGGCCTGGCCCGAGGTCACCGCCGCCGTGCCGGGAGCCCGGCTCGTCCTCGTCGGGGACGGGCCCGACCGCGACCTGCTGCGCGAGGCGGCGCCCCCGGGCGTGGTGTTCGCGGGGGAAGCCGCCGATCCTGCCGCCTGGTACGCGGCCGCCGACCTCGTCGTCCTGCCGTCCCGCTGGGAGGGCATGGCACTCGCCCCGCTGGAGGCGATGGCCTGTGGCCGGCCCGTGGTCCTCTCCGAGGTGACCGGCGCGCGCGAGAGCCTGGCCCCGGGCCACGCCCCCGCCTGCCTGGTCCCACCGGAGGAGCCCGGCGCGCTCGCCCGGGCGCTCACCGCCCTGCTGCTCGACCACCGGTTGCGGGACACCTACGGCCGGCAGGCCCGGGAACACGTACGCACCACCTACGACATCCGGCGCACGGCAGCGGCCGTCTCGCGCCTGTACCGCGAGCTGCTCCGCCACGGCCCGTGCGACCACGGCCCGCCGGCCGCAACGGGGCCCGGCGACCACCGAGGCCCCCTCGAGCGGCCCGCCCCGTACCACGACTCCAGGGAGCACTTCAGGCGATGACCACGGAGAACGCAGGGGTGACCGATCCCGGGCGGGTCATGTCGCTGCCGGTGGATACGAGCCGCCGCGCCGCGCCTGTCTTCGCACAGCTCCGCCCGCCCCGCCGCCCCGCACCCACCGGGCGGCAGACGCCCCCGTACGCCGGGCGCGTCGTCGCCCTGCTCGCCGCGGCCGACGCTCTCGCCGCCACGGCCGCCGCAGTGCCGCTCGGCGAGGTGCACCGGGCGGCCATGGCCCTCGGCCCCGCGCTGGTGGTCGTGCTGCTGCTCAATGCCCACAGCGGCCTCTACCGGCCCGGGCTCACGACCTCCGTGCTGGACGAACTGCCGCGGCTGCTCAGCCACTGCGCGATCGCCTGGTGCGTGGCGACAGCCGCCCTGGTGTGTGTCAGCGGGCCCGCCGCGCCCGGGTGGGTCCTGCTGATGGCGGTGGTGACGGCCCATCTGGTGTGCGCGTGTCTGTTCCGGGGCACGGTCCACGCCGTACGGCGGTGGAACAGACGGCGGCGCCCGCACTCGGGCCTCGTGGTGGGCGGCGGCCCGGCCGGCCGGCGCGTTGCCGCCGCCCTCCACGAGCACCCCGAGTACGGCATCCGTCCGGTCGGCCTGGTCGTCCCGGCCCCCGGCCCGGAACCCGACGCCGACTCCTCGCCTCCCGCGGAGTTCCCCGTACCTGTGCTCGCCTCTCCCGAGGACATCACCCGGGCCGTCATCCAGAACGCGGTACGCGACGCGGTGTTCACCCGGAGTCCCTGGGAGCACCCGATGGATGCCGCGCTCGTCCGCCTCTTCGCCGAGCAGGGCTGCACGGTGTGGCTCGTCCACGGCCGGCCGGCGGAGGACGCCGGACCCCGGCGCCCCGGCGGAGGCCCCGACCACCTCTGGGGCTTCGCCTGCCAGCGCCTCGACGCACCGCCGCGCCACCGCCTCGGCATCCTGGGCAAACGCCTCCTCGACATCGCGGTCGCCGCGCTCGCGCTCGTGGCCGTGTCCCCGGTCCTGCTGGCCTGCGCCGTCGCCGTACGGTGGGCCGACGGCCCCGGGGTGATCTTCCGCCAGGAGCGGATCGGGATGGCCGGGCGGCCCTTCACGGTGCTCAAGTTCCGCACCCTGCGCCCCGCCGACGAGCACGAGTCCGCAACGCTGTGGAACGTCGCCGACGACCGGCGGATGAGCGCCGTCGGCCATCTGCTGCGGCGCACCTCCCTGGACGAACTCCCGCAGCTGTGGAACGTCCTGCGCGGCGACATGAGCCTGGTCGGGCCCCGCCCCGAGCGGCCCTTCTTCGTACGGCAGTTCAGCAAGGCCCACCCCGGCTACGCGGCCCGCCACCGGATGCCGGCCGGTATCACCGGCCTGGCCCAGGTCCACGGGCTGCGCGGCGACACCTCCATCGAGGACCGTGCCCGGTTCGACAACCACTACATCGAAACATGGTCGCTCTGGCAGGACGTACGGATCCTGCTGCGCACCGCGGCCTCCCTCTTCCGACACGGAGGCAGCTGACGATGACAACACTGCCGATCCTCCAGGCACCGGCGCGTGCCCGCTTCGCGGGAGCGTGGCGGGTGCTGCCGGCCGTCGCCACGGTCCTTCTGCTCTGCGCCCCCGACCGGGACGAGCAGGACATCACCGCGGCCTTCCACATCACGACAGCGGACGTGGCCTCGGCCGTTCTGGTCGTGCTCTGCGCGGTCGCCCTGCTCCGCGACCGGCAACGGCCGCTGCCACGGGTCACCGTGGCCGTGCTGGGCGCGCCCGCACTCGCCTTCGCCGTGGCCACCATCGTGTCCCGGGACCCGGCGGTGAGCCTGCCCGGCTTCGTGCGCTACCTGCAGATCTTCGTCCTCGTCCCCGCCTCGGTGGTTCTTCTGCTGAGGTCCCGACGCGACTTCCGGTGGTTGGCGGCCGCGGTGATCGCCGTCGCCGTGTTCCAGGGCGCGGTCGGCGTCCACCAGTACGTCACCGGCACCGGCGCCTCGTACTCCGGGCAGGACATCCGGGCCGTCGGCACCTTCAGCCCGCTCGACGTGATGGGTATGGCGACCATCGTCGCCCACGGCATCGTGCTCGCACTGGCCCTGGGCCTGGCCCCGCCCGCCGGAAGCCCCCGATGGCTGCGCCCGGCCTCGCTGAGCTGCGCCGGACTCCTGCTGCTCCCGCTGGCCTTCTCCTTCAGCCGCGGCGCCTGGATCGCCACGGCCCTCGCATGCACCGTCGTGCTCGTCCTCGCCGGTCTGCGCACCGCCCTGAGCGCGCTGGCCGTGCTGTTCGCCGCCGCCGTCGTCCTCGTCTCGGGAGCGGGCGCGGGCTCCGCCCTCATCGGTGAACGGCTCACCAGCATCGTCCAAGTGACCGACACCCCCGACCGGTCCGTCACCGACCGGTACACCATGTGGGCCGCCGCCGTCTCCATCTGGCGCGACGCGCCCGTGACCGGCGTGGGCATCAAGGGCTTCCCCGCACACCGCGACGGACACGCGTCCATCGGCCTGTCCGCCAGCAGCGACAGCGGCGGGGCGGGGATGAAGTTCCGGCGTGTACCGCTGCTCACCCCCCACAACATGTATCTGCTCATCCTCAGCGAGCAGGGCCTGATCGGACTCACGGTCGTGGTCGGCAGCTGGACCGCGGTCCTGGTCCTCGGCGTACGGCGGCTGCGCCGGGACCACCGGAACCACCGGAAACCCCGCGACGTCCGGGGCCTCCGGCGCTCCGGCCGACCGGTGGACTGCGGACTCGCCGCGGTGGGCCTGCTCGTCTACCAGCTCGCCGACTTCCTGTACTCCGACATCGGCGGCCCGGAGACCGTGATCACCGCACTGACCTTGGGGATGGCGGCCTGGTGGGCGCTGGGACGTGACTCCGGCGACGCGGCCCCGGCGGCACAGCCGCAGCACACCCCGACGCACGCGGCGGCGTCCCGCCCGGCAGACGGGGCGGCACACCCATGAGCGACGCGGTGACCGTGCCGCAGCCGGCGGGCGGCGGGCTGGTGGGGACGACCGCGCCCGCCGGGGCTCCGGACCCGAAACCCGGCGGCCCCGAGCGGTTCATCGCCAGAGCCGCGGCTGTCACGGCCGCTCTCACCGCAGCCGGTGCCCTCTTCGGCCTCGTACGCGACCAGCTGATCGCCCACCTGTTCGGGGCGAACGGCGAGACCGACGCGTTCCTGGTGGCCTGGACCGTGCCCGAGATCGCCTCGACGCTGCTCATCGAGGACGCCATGGCGCTCGTGATGATCCCGGCGTTCAGCCTGGCGCTCTCCCGGCGCGCAGCCCTTCCCGGAACCGTCGGCGCCGCTCCCGCCGTGTGCGCGGGCAGCGACGACCCCGTCGGCCGGCTCGTGGCGTCGACCGCACCCCGGCTGTTCCTGGCGCTGGCCGGCTGCGCGGCGCTGATGGCCGCCGCCGCGCCCCAGCTCGTCCACGTCCTCGCGCCCGGTCTGGACGACCCCGGAACCGCCGTGGACTGCACCCGGCTCACCGCGGTCACGGTGCTCACCTTCGGCGTCGCCGGATACTTCAGCGCCGCCCTGCGTGCACACCGGCGGTTCGTGCCCCCGGCGGCCATCTACATCGCCTACAACACCGGCATCATCGCCACGGTGATCGCGCTGCACCACGCCGGGGGAGTACGGTCCGCCGCCGCCGGTGTCGCCGTCGGCAGCGTGCTGATGGTGGCCGTGCAACTCCCAGCGTTCCTGCGCCAGATGCCCGCCCGCGCTACCGGCAACCGCGCATCCCGCGCGCCGGACCGGCCCCGGGCCCGCCGCTTCCGCACAGGCCGGCCGGCCGTGCCGGCCGGTCTCGCCGTTCTCGCGCCCGTCGCGCTCTTCGCCGTCACCCGGCAGGCGCAGGTCCTGGTGGAGCGCTATCTCGCATCCTCGCTGCCCGCGGGCGCCATCTCGCATCTGAACTATGCCCAGAAGGTGGCCCAGGTCCCCATGGTGCTGTCCCTGATGGTGTGCACGGTGACCTTCCCGCTCGTCGCCCGTGCCATGGCCGACGGTGAGGCCGAGCGCGCCCGCCGCCGTGTCGAACGCGATCTGACCCTGGCCGGGCTCGTGGTGCTGCTGGGCGGCGCGTACGTCATCGCGTACGCCCCCCAGCTGATCGAACTCCTCTTCCAGCGGGGCGCCTTCGACAGCCAGGACACGACCGCCACGGCCTCCGTCATGCGCGTCTACGCGCTCGGCCTCCTCGGCCACAGCCTGACCGGGGCGCTGATCCGCCCCTACTTCTCCGCCGTACGCCCCACCTGGGATCCGGCCGTCACGATGGGCGCCGGCCTGCTGATCACCATCGTCGGCGCCCACCTCGCCGTACCGCACTGGGGGGTGAGGGGGATCGCCGCGGCCAACGCCCTCGGCATCATCGTCACCGCGCTGCTCCTGCTGCGCGGTCTGGGCACGCGCGGCATCACCATCGACGTGCGCGCGGTGACCGCCGGCCTCTGCCGTCTGGCCGTCGCCGCCGCGACCGCCGCCGCGGCAGGCTGGGCGGTCGCCCCCCTGACCGGCACCGCCCTGGAAGCCGCCGCGGCCGGCTGCCTCATCGTCCCCGCCGCGTTCACGGTCGCGGCCCTCTGTGTACGAGCCCCCGAAATCCCGCTGCTGATCTCCTCCGTCAAACGAAAGTGCCGTCATGCCCGCTGAACCCTGGCTGCTGATGTACCACTCCGTGACCGCGTACACGGGGGACCCCTACCGGATCACCGTTGCCCCGGACCGGCTGCGCCGGCAGCTGCGCTGGCTGCGGAACCGCGGCCTGCGCGGAGTGGGCGTCGCCGAACTCCTGCGTGAGCGCGCCGCCGGCCGCGGCGCCCGGCTGGTCGGTCTGACCTTCGACGACGGCTACACCGACTTCACCGAGAACGCCGTCCCGCTGCTGCGTGAACACGGCTTCACCGCGACCGTGTTCGCCCTGCCCGGACGGCTCGGCGGCGACAACGCCTGGGATCCGCTCGGCCCCCGCAAGCCCCTGCTCACCGAGGACGGCATCCGCGCCGCAGCGGTCGCCGGAATGGAGATCGGCTCCCACGGGATGCTGCACGTCCGCCTCACCGAGGCCGACGACGCCTGCCTGCTGGAGGAGACGGCCCACAGCCGCAAGCTCCTCCAGGAGATCGCCGACCGCCCGGTGGAGGGCTACTGCTACGCCTACGGGGACGTCGACCGCCGGGCCGTCGAGGCCGTACGCGCAGCGGGCTACAGCTACGCCTGCGCCATCGACCCCGGCCCGCTCACCGGCCCGTACGCCCTGCCCCGTATCCATGTCGGCGACCGGGACACCGCACTGCGGCTCTCGGTGAAGCGGCTGCTGCACCGCGTACGCCGCCGCGCCATGCCCGCCGGACCGGCCGTCACACCGCTGACCGGAGCCGGCCGATGAGGGTGCTGCACATCATCACCGGCCTCGATGCGGGCGGAGCCGAGCAGCAACTCCGGCTGCTCCTGCGGCATCTGCCCATGCGGTGCGACGTGCTCACCCTGACCAACCCGGGAGCGGTCGCCCGAGGCATCGAGGCCGACGGCACCCGCGTCATCCACCTGGGCATGCGCGGCAACCGGGATCTGTCCGCCCTGCCCCGGCTCGTACGGACCATCCGGTCCGGTGGTTACGACCTGGTGCACACCCACCTGTACCGCGCCTGTGTCTACGGCAGGACCGCCGCCCGGACCGCCGGTGTCCGGGCCGTGCTCGCCACCGAGCACTCCCTGGGCGCCGCGTGCATCGAAGGACGGCCGCTCACTGCCGGGACCCGCGCCCTCTACCTCGCCACCGAGCGTCTCGGCTCCGCGACCGTTGCGGTGTCGTCCACCGTCGCCGCCCGGCTGCGTGCCTGGGGCGTGCCCGGCCACCGTATCCATGTGGTGCCCAACGGCATCGACGCCCGGCTCTTCCGGTTCGACCCCGCCGCCCGCGCCGCGGCCCGCGTCCGCCTCGGCATCCCCGAAGGGGCCTTCGTCGCCGGGGCCGTCGGCCGTCTCGTGCCGGGCAAGCGGTATGACGTCCTGCTGCGGGCTCTCGCCGAACTGCCCGCCGTACAGCTGCTGCTGGCCGGTGACGGCCCCGAACGGAGCGCTCTCGAGCGGCTGGCCGTACGGCTGGACATCGCCGACCGCGTCCACCTGCTCGGCGAGCGTGACGGTGGCGGGGCGTGCGTGGATGCCGGTGATGCCGGGGTGAGCGCGGATACCGGTGGGGCAGGGATGTGCGCCGGCCCGGCACCGGACATTCCGGGGCTGCTCGCCGCGATGGACGTCTTCGTCTCCCCGTCCACGGAGGAGACCTTCGGCCTGGCCGTGCTCGAGGCCCTCGCGGCCGGGCTGCCCGTACTCCACGTCACCAGCCCGGCGATCGACGAACTGCCGGCCGCCGAGGCGCCCGGCGCCCGTCGCGTCGGTCCCGAGGCCCGGCAACTGGCCGACGCTCTGACCGAGTCCCGGCAGGCGTCCGCGACCGCCGGGCACCACCACCGCCTGCCGGCCCCCGCCGTCGAGCGCTACGACATCGCCCGCAGCGCCCAACGGCTGGCCGCCCTCTACGAACACACCGTGACCCCCGTGA
>NZ_JBQQBW010000175.1:0-9452 GCF_052245415.1 Streptomyces sp. 8N706
TCGAAGTCGATGGGCTTGCCGCCGGAGACCATCGGCTGGAGTTCGCCGAGGGCGACGTCGCCGTCGGCCTCGCGCTTGAACCAGATGTTGGGGAAGGCCAGGAAACGGTGCCAGGCCACACCCATGTCCGTCTTCAGCGAGACCGTGATCATCCAGATGAAGGATGTTGCGATCTTGATCATCGCGAAGAGGTACGTCAGGTTCTGCAGGGTGCTGAGGCTCAGGCCCTTGAATGCCGCGATCAGCGGGTACGAGGCGAAGAACCCGGCCTCGTAGCTGTCCACGCCGTGCTGGGCGCCCTCCAGCGCGCGCAGCGTCATGATGCAGACGCCGACGATGAGGATGACGGCCTCGACGAAGTACGCCTGGCCGAAGTTGGAGCCGGCGAAGCGGGACTTGCGACCGGCCTTGCCGGGCTTGCTCAGCTGGCGGATGACGATCAGGGCCAGGATGCCCACCGTCGTCAGCAGGCCGAAGAACTCGGTGAAGATCTCGTACGGGAGCCAGTCGCCGATCACCGGAATCAGCCAGTCGGCCTGGAAGAGCTGGCCGATGGCGTTGGCGATCGTCGGCAGCAGCGACAAGAAGCCCACCGCCACGAACCAGTGCGCCACTCCGACCGCGCCCCAGCGGTTCATCCGCGTGTGACCGAGGAACTCCTTGGCGACGGTGACGGTGCGCCGCTTCGGGTCGTCGGTGCGGGAACCGGCCGGTACGGGCTGGCCCAGCCGGACGAAGCGGTAGATCTGCAGGATGGCACGGCCGAACAACGCGACGCCGACCGCGATGAGGACCAGCGACACGATGATCGCGGCGAGTTGCATAGGAGGGCTCCTCGAACCTGCGAGAGCGGACATTACTAAGCGGTAACTTATGTAGTCGGTCCGAGACTACCCAGTTATTCCGCCGCACTGTAGCCAGGGCGGCGGTGATATGCGTCGCTGAGGCCTGTGGTGCCCCGTGACGGTCGGCCCGCGGCTCCGCCCGGTCCCCAGCCCGTCTCCGGGTGCCGCCACGGTGGCTCGTCGGTGGTCCGAGGCCAAGGTCCGCTGCACGGGTGACGTGCACTCCGCCACAGGCTGCTCGACCGTGAACACGAACCCGTGCTCGCGGCCTGTGAGGCGGCGGGGATCGCATTCCTCCCGGGACGGCCCGTCGCCGGAGCGGCATCAGCCGCGGCGGCCGGACTCGCCGCTGTCGCGGCCGAACTCGGCGCCACCCCTTCGCCGCATCTCGCAGGGCCGCCCTCTGCGTTCCAGAGTCACCGATAACCGTTGTTGTACCGGTGTTCCCCATGGCCGTGGTACGGCGCCGATCCCTGCCCGTATCCCGGCCCCTGCCCTTGGCCGTATCCCGGTGGGGGCCCCTGCCCTTGGCTGTACCCCGGCGGCTGTCCGTGGCCGTGCCCCGGCGGCTGTCCGGGCCCGTATCCGTATCCGTGCCCGTATCCCTGCCCGTGCCCGGGACCGGGCGGCGGTGCCCACTGCGGGGGGATCCAGGGGGGCGCCGTGAGCCGGGCCGCGTGTGCCAGGGCGGGCTGCGCCACGTCCTTGCGCTGCCACAGATGGTGCAACAGCTCCTGTTCCCGGGCGACGAAGTCCGAGCCCGCCGCTCCTCGGTGGGCTCGCTGCCGCAGGAACGCCAGAGCCGTGGCGAGGGACTGGTATTCGACGACCGTACGGGCCGCGGCTGGGCCATGGGTGCGGCGCGCCATATCGCGGGCGAGCGCCCGGGCCTTCATGGAGGACAGCGCCTCCGGCTCGGCGGGCACCAGCCAGCCCGCCGCCACGTAGGCGGGCAGATGGCCGCGTACGGTCCTGAGCTCGCTGCTGCGCGACCAGATCACCAGCCAGGTCAGCAGCCCGAAGACCGGGACCATGAACATGCCGTAGACGGCGATGAACCCATAGCCGCCGACGGTCGCCGAACCATTCCACACGCCGTGCAGAACGATCGCGGTCAACAGGCCGGCGAGCGGTAGCAGAAGGCGGCGGGCGCGCTGGTGGGGCGCGGCGAGGGCGGCGATACCGAAGCCGATTCCGGTCAGCGCGGTGAACAGTGGGTGTGCGAAGGGCGACAGCACGATGCGGATGAAGAAGGTGGCGGCCGTGACCGACTGGAAGCCGGAGGAGCCCATGGCCTGGTCCTCGCCGAACGCGTTGCCCAGATAGAGGATGTTCTCGGTGAAGGCGAAGCCGGTGGCGGTGATTCCCGCTATGACGACCCCGTCCACGATGCCGTCGAAGTCGCGGCGGCGGAAGACGAAGAGCAACAGCAGGGCCGCGCCCTTGGAGCTCTCCTCCACAACGGGTGCGATGAGGGTCGCGCCCCAGGTGTCGGCCTCGCTGTCCACCCGGGCCGCGATCCACTGCGTCGCGAAACCGTTGGCGAGGATCGCCATGAGGGTCGCCGCACACGCACCCCAGGCGAAGGCGAAGAGCAGATGCCGCCAGGGTTCCGGTTCGACGCGGTCGAGCCAGCGGAAGGCGGCGATCAGCAGCGGAACCGGCAGTACGGCGAGCCCGAGGCCGACGAGAAAGCCCTCGGTACCGGTCTGTTCGCGGACGAGCGCGAGGATGACCAGGCCCGAGAGCGCCAGCAGGGTGATCAGTGTGCCGAGGCGCAATGCCTTGCTGTGCCACAGCCCTCGACGTGGGCGGTAGCGCCAGTGCGCCGGCTCCGGTACGGCGGCGAACTGCGGCTGCGGTTCATAGGCCGGGACCGGCGGCTGCTGCGGCGGGGGCGGGGACGGATACACCAGTCGACCCTAACCAGGCCGACGGGCGGATGCGACGACGTATCGAAGTACGATCAGCGGCGTACGAACAGCAGATCGTGCACGACATGGCCCTTGTCCAGGCCCGCGCCCTCGAACTTCGTCAGCGGCCGGCCGTTCGGGCCCTCGAACTCCGGGCGGGGCGCGTAACCGCCCTCGGGCTGGGTGTTCTCCAGCTCGAGGCTGGCGGACAGCACCTCGAGCATCTGCTCGGCGTACGGTTCCCAGTCGGTGGCGCAGTGCACCAGGGCGCCCGGCCGCAACCGGGTCACGGCCAGTTCGACGAACTCCGGCTGGATCAGTCGGCGCTTGTGGTGGCGCTTCTTCGGCCAGGGGTCCGGGAAGTAGACACGCAGCCCCGCGAGCGCGGCGGGTTCGATCATCTCGCGGAGCAGGATGATGGCATCGCCGTTCGCGACCCGGATGTTCGACAGACCGTGCCGCTCGGCGAGGCTCAGCAGATTGCCCTGGCCGGGGGTGTGCACATCGGCGGCGAGGATGCCGGTGCCGGGGTCGGCGGCGGCCATCTGTGCCGTGGCCTCGCCCATGCCGAAACCGATCTCCAGGACGACCGGCATCCCGGGGTCGCCGAAGAGCTTGCCGAGGTCCAGTGTGGACTGCCCGTCGATGTCCAGGCCCCAGGTCGGCCACAGCCTGCGCAGCGCGTCGCCCTGCCCGGCCGTGACCCGGCCGCGCCGCGGCCGGAAGCTCCGGATCCGTCGCTCGTGATGTGATCCGGCCGGGTCGGCGGCGGGCCCCTCGGGGAAGAGCAGCCGCCGCTGCTGTCCGCCTTCGCCGCCGGCGGACTTTCCGGGCACGGCCGACGCACCGGAGGGGCGCTGCGGGCCGCCGCCGGCGGACACGGGGGTGTTCTCGGACTCAAGCACAGTGCTTTCGATTCTACGGTCGCCCTCCCGGAGCCCCTGTCGCGCAGGCGAGCGCCCGTCGGCCGGGCACGGGGCCCGCACCGCGTATACGACTCACGGGCCCCGGACCGCGTAGACGGCGCACGGGCTCCGCACGGCCACCGCGCCGCTACGCGAGCCAAGGGCCTCTGTCCGCCCGGCGGCCCGGTTCCGGCCCTGCACCGGCATGAGCCGGGGCTCTGAGCGCACCAGCGAGCTGGTGCCTGGACCGGCCTCGTGGCCAGGGGCCTGTGCCCGCCCCCGCAAGCTCGGGCCTGCGCTCGAACCCGCGAGCCCGGGCTCTGCGCCTGCCCCCGCGAGCTCGGGGTTTCGGGCCGCTCCCGGCCGAGCGTGGGCTTGCACCCCGGCACGCCTTTGGCCTGTGGCCCGGGCAACTCGGGCCTCGCCCGTACCGCACAAAGTGCTTCCCGTGCCCGTCCCGCGCCGCATGGCGGTTTGCGCTTGTACTGCGTCTGGTGCGGGCCAGTGGCGGTAACCGGGCCGGGTGCGGTCTGTGCCGGTACCGGGCGCCGAGTCCGGACCCACTGCGCCGGGCCGAGTGCGCGCGAGCACGACCGCGCCTCGAGGGCGAGCGCAGGGGCAGCAGCCGGCGCTGCGGGTGGCGCGTGCCCTTCCGCGTCGAGCCCGCTCTGCGACCGTGCGGCCGAGCCCGGCCTACACCCGTACCGCGCCGAGCGCGGCCATCGTCCGTCGGGCCACCTCACGGCCGATCGGGAGCGAGGCGGTCGCCGCGGGCGAGGGCGCGTTCAGGACATGGACCACCCCAGGGGACTCCGCGAAGAGGAAGTCGTCCACGAGCGTCCCGTCCGGGAGGACCGCCTGTGCCCGTACCCCGGCCGGGGCCGGTATCAGATCGTCGGCGGTCACCGCGGGCAGCAGCCGCCGGACCGCGTCCGTGAAGGCCCGCTTGGACAGGGAGCGGTGCAGTTCACCCCTGCCGTACTTCCAGTGGCGGCGGGCTATCCGCCACGATCCCGGGTAGGCCAGCGTCCCGGCCAGCTCCCGGGGCCGTACGGTCCGCCAGCGGTATCCCTCACGGGCCAGGGCCGGCACCGCGTTCGGCCCGATGTGGACCGAGCCCTCGATGCCCCGGGTCAGATGGACCCCGAGAAAGGGGAACGCCGGGTCCGGCACCGGATAGACGAGCCCCCGCACCAACTCCTCGCGGCCCGGCGCCAGCTCGTAGTACTCACCGCGGAACGGGATGATCCGCATGCCGGGGTCATGGCCCGCCAGCCGCGCCACCTGGTCGCAGTGCAACCCGGCGCAGTTGACCAGGGCCCGCGCCCGGAGAACTTCCCCGTCCGCTGTACGGACCGCGACACCGGACGCCGTCCGCCCGCCCCCTCGGCCCGCCCGCGACCCCGTACGAGCACCGGTACGCCGCCCGATCACCCGCACCTCCGCGCCGTACCGGATCCGCGCCCCCGCGTCCTGGGCCAGCCGGGCGAGCCGGGCCGCCACCGCCGCGAAGTCGCACACGCCCGTGGTGCCCACCTGGATGGCCGCGAGGCCGCGGACATGGGGTTCGTACTCCGCTATCTGGGCGGGCCCCAGCTCGCGCACCGGGATCCCGTTCTCCCGGCCGCGCTGGACGAGTGCGTGCAGCCGGGGCAGCTCGGACCGCTCGGTCGCGACGATCAGCTTGCCCGTCACCTCGTGCGGAATTTCGTGCTCGGCGCAGAACTCCACCATCTCCGCGGCCCCGCGCACCGCGAACCGCGCCTTGAGGGAGCCCGGCCGGTAGTAGATCCCGCTGTGGATCACACCGCTGTTGCGCCCCGTCTGGTGCCGCGCGGGGCCGGGCTCCTTCTCCAGCACGGTGACGCGTGTGCCCGGGGCGGCGCGCGTGATCGCATAGGCGGTGGACAGGCCGACGATCCCGCCCCCGATCACCAGCACATCGCTGTCGTAGGCCACCGCCCCACCTCCCGCTCCTGCCCGCTCCACCACCGCAGCTCGCCACGGCCCGCATTCGCATCCGCACTCACGATGATGCCTTGGCCCACTGACAACGGCCCGAAACCCGGGCGGTACAAGGCGACACAGGCAAGCCCAGGGGGACGGGCAGGGAACGGAGACGGGGGCGCGGGAAGAAGCGGGAAGAAGAGGCACGGAAGAGGCACGGAAGGGGCGGACGCGGAAAAAGCGGGCAGTGGGAGTCGGGATGCGGCGGCGCGGGAGACACCACAGGGAGGGTCCCGGCCCTGGAGGACGCGCCGCCCACTGGTCACGAGACCCGCGTCACGAGATCCCAGTCACGAGACCCGAGTCAGGAGACCTGCGTGCGGCGCTGATCCTTTACGCCGGTGCCACCAGCAGCGGCCGCGCCCGCTCCCGCAGCTCGACGACCCGCGGCTCGTCGCCGTACGGCTCCAGCCGATGCAGCAGATCCCGGACGTACTCCGTGGTACGAGCCGACGAGATCCGTCCGGCGACCTCCACCGCGCGCGTGCCCTGTGCGCACGCCGCGTCGAGGTTTCCGGACTCCAGTTCGGCCACGGCGGAGACGACGAGGCGCAGCCCGTGCGACCGGACGAACTCCTCCGTCGGCCGGGACAGGGCCTGCTCCGTGAATCGCCGCACCTGGCGCGGTGCCTTCAGATCGCGGTAGCACTCGGCGGCGTCGGCGGCGAACCGGTCCTCCGAGTAGAAGCCGAGCCAGGACGGGTCGGCGTCTCCCTGCCGTGACCGCTCCAGCCAGCCTTCGGCCGCCTTGAGCGCCGCGCCCGCCGCCTGGGAGTCCCCGGCCTTGGCGTGCGCCCGGGCCTCGACGAGCCGGAAGAAGCTCATGGTGCGGGCCGTTGCCAGGCCCCGGTTCCGCTCCAGCGCGGCCTGCGCCAGATCGACACCCTCGTCGGCGAAGCCGCGGTACGTGGCCTGGAGGCTCATCGAGGCGAGCACATAGCCGCCGAGCGGCACGTCGGCCGCGGCCCGGGCGAGCCGCAGGGCCTGGATGTAGTAGCGCTGCGCGGCCTCCTGCTGGCCGGTGTCGAAGGCCATCCACCCCGCGAGCCGGGTGAGTTCGGCGGTCGCGCCGAAGAGGGCGCGGCCGACCTCGTCGCTGTACGAACCGAGCAGCAGCGGCGCCGCGTCGACCCTCAAGCACTCCGGGACCATGGACGAACGCCAGTCCCCGCCGCCGTACTTGGAGTCCCAGCGGCGTGCGTCCTCGGCCGCCTCCCGCAGTTTCGTCACATCGCTGTGGCCCACCCGCAGGGCAGCTCCGTCCGGCCCCTCCGCACCGTTCGCCTCGGCCTCCTTGGCGTCGCGCGCCGCCGCGCTGTCGGCGGGGGTTATGAGCCAGCGCGACGCCGGAGTCGCATAGGCGCTGACGGAGAACGACCCGGCCAGGCTCTGCCAGATACCGCCCCCCGCCCGGCGGCCCGCCAGATCCAGCCGGTAGAGCTCGGTCGCGGACCGGACGGCGGCGCCCACGTCGCGCGGGAAGGCCAGGCCGACCTCCGGCGCCGGGTCGGCGTCCGCCAGGCCGATCTCGTGCAGCGGCACCGGCCGGCCGAGCTTGCTGCCGATGGCGGCCGCGATGAGATGGGGCGCGGCGCCCTGTGGCACCATGCCCTTCGATACCCAACGGGCAACCGACGTCTTGTCGTACCGGAGGGTCAACCCCCGTTGCGCGCCAAGATCATTGACTCTTCTCGCCAGCCCGGCGTTGCTGATCCCCGCGAGGGCGAGAACGGTGCCGAGCTTCTCGTTCGGCCCGCGTTGCTCCCTGGACATGCGCCACCCCTCGAGACCCCGACGGCCGCCCCGGCATAGGCGCGGGGCATTCGTAAACCCAGCGTAGTTCGCCCAATCCCTACCGTTAAGGGGCGGCGTTCCGGATGGCGAGATTGTTGTCCGCACAGGAGTGCGCCTCAACGGGCTTGTGCTCCCGGCATGTGTGGCTGTGCGCCCGGCCGTGCGCTCTGTCCCGGCCACTGCGGGAGCGCTTCCATGATGTGCGTGGGTCGGCTCACTGCACTGGGTCCAGTGGGCTGGGGGACGCCGCCACCTCAATCCCCGCGGGTGGTGGAACAGTCCGGGGGGCGGTTGCCGCCTCCCGGACTGCGCCGTAGTGCGCCGTTCTGCACTGGTACGCCCCCGTACTCATGTGCGGCGGCAGTTTGGCCGAATGGCGTCTCTGGAGCGGGACTTCGGGCGGTCGCTTACCGGGTATTCCGGTCACGGCACATCGGTATGGGCGGGGACAGGCCTCGACCCGTCGCGGCCCGCGCTGTTGCGCCGTGGGCCCGCGCCGTCGCGCCGTCGCGCCGTACGTCCGCGTCGCACGCCCACTGCGTTGCGTCGTGCCTCCGCGGCCTCACCCCGTACGCTCCGCCGTTCCGTCATATGCCTTTACATCGCACGCATGCACGCCGCGCCGCCGCCCGCCCGCCCAGGTGCACTCCTGTGGCGCGCCGGCCGCGTTCCATCGGCGTACGCGGCGTCGGCTTACGCGATCCGGAGCCGCCCCCGTGCGCGGCACTCGTGGCAGCATGGTCCTGACGGGGCAGCACCACCCCCTGGCTGACGGCCCGTTGTGTTCCTGATGAGCCCGTTTGCGGTCCTGTTGGCGACTTCCACGCCACACATCGTGATCAGGGCGTTGTCGGGTTCGATGCCGGAACCGTCGGCTTACTGTGCATGATGACTGCGACTTCTTGGTTGTCCACAGCCTGTGGAGGCGGCGATGCGCTGGTTGGTGGGATGGAGCTGTGCCGCCGCGGTACCGGTCACCGGGGAGGGGCGCACGGTCCATCCGGTCGGCGCCCAACTGCTGTGGGGAGACCCGGATCCGCTGTGGGCCGTCGGCGACTGGCGCCCCGACGAGGTGCGCGTCGTCCGGGCCGGTCCCTCATCCCCCGGCTTCGGCAGGGACGGACCCGTCACCCGGCTCGCCGTCCTCGGCTGCTGCGGGGCGAGTGACGAGCAGCTCCGCCTCGGTCTGTTCGCCGCCCGCGGCGGCGCCCTGCGTCATCTCACCGCCTGGCCCGGCAGTTACACGGCAGTGGCCCAGGTCGGCCGCCGTATCACCATCGCGGGCGACCTCGCCGGGGCCCGGCCCGTCTTCCACACCCCCTGGGCGAACGGCACCGCGTACGCCACCGCCGCGCTGCCCCTCGCCGACCTCATCGAGGCCCAGCTCGACGTCAGCCATCTCGCCGCGCTGCTCGCCTGCCCCGACGCGCCGGAGGCGCTCGGCGACGGCACGCCGTACGCGGGTGTCAAGCGGGTCCCGCCCGGGCACGCGCTGATCCTGCGCGACGGCGCCCGCGAGATCACCGGGTACGAGCCGACCGCCTCCCTCGCCGTCGCCGCGGCCCGGCCCGACCCCGCGCAGGCCGTCGACGGGGTACGGGACGCGCTCGTCGAAGCCGTACGCGCGCGGCTCGCCGCTCCCCGGCACGCGCCCGAGACACCCCTCCCGGACCCGGGCCCCGTTCCCGGCATGGGGCCCGCCGAGCGGCGCGCGGCCCGGGGCGCCCCGGCGCCGGGCATCGGCTCCGACCTGTCCGGGGGCAGCGCCTCGGGGACCCTCGCGTTGCTTGCCGCCGGGCTGCCGGGGGTTCCGGGCACGCCGCTCGGCCACGGCACGGAGGCAGGCGAACGGCTGCTCGCCGTGACCTTCAACGACCTCACGGCGGGAGCGGCGGCGGTCTCGGGCGGCGGCCTGGGCGGCAGTGCCGCCCTGCACGCGCGCGAGGCCGAACTCGAACGGGCGCGCAGCATCGCCGCCAATCCCCGGT
>NZ_JBQQBW010000176.1:0-9427 GCF_052245415.1 Streptomyces sp. 8N706
TGCCTGGCCAGGCAGCCGCCACGTTGCTGAGTCGTCTACTTCCGCGGATGCAGAATCCTCAAGGCGAGATCACACGACCAAGGGCCGTCCCCTCCTGCGGTAGTTCGTCGAAGCGATCCCCGCCTGGCGAAGAGGGCCGCGCGCCTTGAAAGCGCTAGCGCATGTCATCGCTGTCGGCCCCCATTGGCAACTTGGTCCGGATGCGTTAGATAGTCCTCGATTTGTCGCACCATCTGTCGCACCTCCGCCTCTTCGACTGCGGGCGCCACAAGGCCGCCGCAGGCTGAGCGCGCAGCATCGCTCAGGCACGTCCACTCTGACCAGCTGCACGGTGGCCCCACATCGGCGATGTTCACCACCGCCAACCAGTCAGTCCCGTGCTGCACTTCGCCGTGTAGGACTTCCAGGTATTCCTGTGCGTCCGAATCACCCATCGCTGCTGCGACCTGCCACCAGCGATACGCCGAACCCACTTCATCCAGGTATTCCCACAGTTCAGCGATGCGCCGAGCAGTCCGTCCGGTGGAAGTACTCGCCTTCCAACGGCACAAGAGCAGAGCCAGTTCCTCGACCGCAGGCCCGCCCCTTGCAAATGGCGTGTCCTGAGAATCGCCAGCCCCACTGGTGCCGTCCGGGCACTCTCCCCCGGCCGGGGGCCGGCCCGAAGGCCGGCCCCCCACCTGGTTCGAGACCTCTGCCGTCCGCCCGAAGCCCTTGAGGACCTGGTAGAGGCGGTCCAGCAGAATCAGCACGGCAAGAATCCTGTGCTGGCCATCTCGAAGTTCCCCCATGCTCACGCTGTCACCTCCTCCGATGACTCATAGACCGTCTTCTGCAACCTGTTCAGCGCCGCATTCAGGTACCGCTTCACCGTGTCTTCCTTGAGGCCAAGCTCCTGCGCAGCCTCTGCCGGGGTGAGGTCCTTGACGAAACACAGGGTCACGACCTGCCGCTGACGCTCCGGTAAAGCCGGGAGCAGTTCGTCGGTGATCCATTCGTAGATCCCGTCACGCACGCTGACGTACGAGGCATCGGGTATGCCCAGGTTCGACGTGCCCTCCGGCAATTCCTCCGGAGGGTAAGGCTCGAGCCTGCGGGTCCTACGGAACTGGTCGATGACCGCACGATCCAGCGTCGTGCGGCCGTACCCGACGAGCGACCCCTGCCTCGCAGCGAGTCGGGGCCACGCCTTGAACAGCCGCTCGTACGTACTTTGCACGGCGTCCTCAGCGTTATGCATGTTCTTATCCGTCGCCATCATCGCGGCGACCAGATACCGAGCGCGGGTGCTGCGGACAAACTCCTCGAAGTCCGCCGCCGCGCCCAGGCAACACCTCGTGTCCTCCTCGGTCACGCGACCTCCCGGTCGTCGACAGGGAGCACTGGGAAGGAGTGCACGGTAGACGGCTTCCACACAAGCCAGTCCGGCTGCCCAGCCTCGAACTGAACCACCGCCCCTCCCGAGGGGAGCACGCCTGCAGCGGCCACGATCGAAGCGCGCTGCTCGCGCTCAGCAAGTCGAGCCTGGTGGGATTCCAGGCACCGCTCCATCGCCGCGGCGACACGGCGCCCGGCGTACAGCAGCAGGAGCACAAGGGGGACTGACGCGCCACCCGCTCCCGCGATCTCCAGCCAAGTCATCTGACTCGGCTCCTTTCTGACGAACTCAGCAGATGTCGAAGGCCACGCCTTCACCCACCTACACGCCGCAGGATCCCGGAATCCGGATAGGTCAGAACAAGATTCTTTCATTTCGTTGGGATTAGTACGCCAGTGCACTGAATAAACTGATTGCACTCCAGTTCGGTTCATGCAATTAAATCGAACTCGACTCCGAATCATGGAGAGCTGCAGACACTGGGAAGCGTTGGGCCCGGCCACTCGCCTCACAGCTCGGGCCAGCCCGTACGGCCGGCTTACACACTGTCCCGGACTCATCTCCAGGACCGGTGTCGCCTATTGGCATCCGATGCAAATTGGCGTCGGTAGTAGTTGCGGGGCAAGAAGTAGCGCTGAGAATGATCTTCGCCTTCCGGCTCACCCGACGTTCGAGTTGGACCTCGTCAAGTCCACGATCATTCTCGAACAGTCGGCCGCTGCGGGGCGCGTCGAGCAAGGCCTGCGGCGTTACCAAAGCCGATCGGCGCTGTGGTCCGGACGGCCTAAGCTCGTGTCTCCGAGGCTGCGCCGGCCGTTGCAGGAAGTATGAAGACAGCCATGAAGGTCCATGTGGCCGCAACCCTCGCCGCCGTCGCGGTGTTGCTGTCCCCCACTGTTGCGCACGCTGGTCTGGTGCGCGACGATGTGAACAGCCCTATTGTCAACCAGCAACAGGACATCCAGGTAAGCGACGGCTTGCTGGGGGGCTTGGGCTGGGGCGGCGAGAACACGGTCACCTTGAACAACTTCAACAACGTGGGCGGGTGAGCTCATCGTCTCCGGCACTCGCGAGGGACTGGCCGCCGCCCGCGCCCGCGGCAAAGTCGGCGGCCGGCCCACCGTCGTCAACCCGGACATCATCCGGGCCGCCCGCGAGATGCTCCCCAACCACAACCACTCGATCACCTCGATCGCCAAGCTCCTAGGCGTCAGCCCGGGCACCCTCTACAACCACATCCCCGATGTGCAGGAACTGCACCAGCGGCATCCCCACCCAGCTCGAAGCGGGCACCCGATGATCCCCGGCCCGCACCGGCTCAAGGGTGGCGCCCTCCAGCTCGGCGCCGAGGAACCCGGCCTTCCCGGGCCGTTCGGCACCCGGACCGGCGAATACGGTCATGCCTCGAGGGAGGCATTGCGCAGGAATCCTCCGCTCTCGCGAACGCGCCGTTGATGAGGCGCTGTAGGCCCTTGTGCGGCGAAACCGCAGGACATGACGCCTGTCAGGACAACCAGGCGCCCCGGATGAGAGCCCTGACCGGCCCCCAAGTACACTTGCGCTACCAACCACAGAGAGCAGCGCCGGAGGCCCCATCTCTTCGCGAGATGAGGGCTTTTTTGCTGTCAGGAGCCCTCCATCGAGCTGAAGAGATGGAGGGCTTCCTTGTGCTTGCAAGGAAGCAGGGATGGGGCCTGCTGAGGATGACGTGGTAGTTCGTCACCGGGCGGGCTCCGCCCGGTGACCTGCCCGCGGGGCGGGAACCTCGCCGGTCTGGAGGGCAGCGAAGTCGGTGTGGGCCTGGGCGATGGCTTCGGGGTACGCCTCGCGTTTGGCGTGCTCGGCGAGCGCCCGGTAGATGCTGGCCACCGAAGGGTTTTGGCCCTTGCGCTTGCCGGTGGGGATGATCAGGTCGGGCTGGATCTGCTCGACGGACTCGCCGAGCTCCCTCCGGCGGAGCACGGTGTGCAGCATGTCCTCGGTGATGACCGGCGTTTCCCTCTCGTCTCGTACGGGATGGGCAGGCCCGGGGCGGCCGACGTGGTTACCAGGCCGATGGCGGCCGTCCCGGGGCGTAGTTACAGCGCGAAGTCGTCGTTTTCGGCGCGGGTCCAGGCGCACGTGGCCGCGTGCGGCCCGTTCGCTGGGGAACTCGGCCAGCGCCCAGGCGCTGGCGCGGGCGGTGCGGGTGCAGCCCTGGGCACCGCCCCGGCCTCCGATACAGCCGGGGCGGCACGCGGGGCCGTCAGTCCTCCAGGGCGGCGGGTTCGTCGTCGTAGTCGTAGAAGTGGCTGTCGGCATCGGTGACTGCAGACAGAGCACGGTGGAGGTGCTCGCGGGCGATCTCCAAGTCCTTCAGCACTGGGCCGTCCTCCGGGCTTAGGCCGGCCGCCACCCGCTCGGAGGTGACACGCACCGCCAGCTCGAACACCAGTCGTTCGGCAGTACGCAGAACCCGGGCGCCGACGAAGGCGCGCAATGCGTCGGCGGCCGTCTCGCTGCGCTGGATGTCGTGCTGGAGCGCGTACATCGCGTGCAGCAGCCCGAAGTACGGGTCGTTGTAGGGCAGCGGGAGTGCGTCGGTGTCGCCCAGTACGACCGTTGTGTCGGCAGTCGGGGCGCAGCGGGCCTGGAGCCACCGCAGCGGCCGGGTCAGGAACTGGGTAGCGGTACGAGACATGCGGTATTTCCTTTCGATGGTTCTGGCGGTACGCGGGGCCGTCAGCGGTGCGCGGCGGGCGCGCACGTGCGGCGCACCCCGGCGGTCGGGGCCCAGAGCCGGTGTGGTCACGCTCTGAGCGACCGGGGTCATCGCCTCGCACTCCTGGCAGTACTGGGCGAGCATGTTTCGCGGTTGGGTGAGCTGATCGGCGAACGTCTGTCGCTCGGCCGGGAGCATGTGGTCGACGATCCGCTGGGCCTCGGCCGTCTCACCGTGGAGGATCGCGAACAGGGCGGCTGTCTCGGCGTAAGCGATCGGAGATGGCACTCACGGCTGCTTCTCCTTGCCGCTGCTCGCAGCGTCGGCGGGGAGTTCGTCGACTTCGCTGTCGTCCTCGGCGGGCTCGGTGCCGATGTGGTCGAGGAGCTCCAGCAGGTGCGCCGGGCTGGTGACGGTGGTGTGCCGTCGCCGGATTCGAGAGTGAACTCCTCCGCTCAGCCCAGCGATCGCGTGGTACCGAGGACCTCGTGCGCGGGCTGGTAGCGCAGCCACTGGCCGGGGGCGAGGAAGAGGGTGGCGGTGCCGTCCTCGTAGCCGCGCCACAGGTCCCGGTTGTGGAGGAAGTTCGACGGCCCGCCGAGAGCCCATCCGGCGTACACCGCGCGGGACGCTGCGTCCGCGGCGGCAGCCCCCATCAGCCGCGGGATGGCTTCTGCCAGCGACCGGGCGGGCCGGGGCAGAGGTGGGGGGAAGTGGGTGTGGCTGGTGAGCTGTCGGCGCCAGGGGCTGATGGCGGTGTCCAGGAGAGCCGGCGAGGCGTTGGAAAGCGGTGGGGTTGTCCGGCAGGGTCACGAAGTTCTCCTTCGCTCGGAGGGATGGGTGCCTCGGGGCGGCCGGGACTGGAGGCCAGCGGCCGCCCCGAGGGCGACAGGGGGCGCGGGGAGGGGAAGCGGCGAGCGGACGTGCGTGGAGAGCCGGGCGACGTCGCATTCGCAGGTGCTGTCGTGCGAGCGGAACTCTTCATTGCTCCACGGAACCGATCGACCTTCACCACCAGCCCGGGCCGAAGATCACAGCTCTACAACACACCGTGTGGTGCATGAGCCGGACCGCGGTGAACGAACACGAGTCGGTGCACCTGCCCTGGTCAGGGCCCAACTCCGCCGTGCTCGGGGGGCCTTGAAGGGCTGGCGTGAGGTGCGGTTGAAGCTGAGCGGTTCCGCTCGTGCACCATGCGCTCGTGCACCAAAGCCTCTCAGCGGTGCGCGGGCCGCCGCTGTGGGTGTGGACGATGCGGCGGTACACGGCGAGGCCAGCGGTCCCGCCCCGGATGGGCAGGTGACACTCGGGGCAGCCCTGCGCCCAGATACCCCGGCCGGGAGTTCGGACGGGGCGAAGGGGTGCGGTTGCGGTGGAGGGGTGCTTATCCGCGGACCGCCTCCACGGCCTGCGCTTCGATGTCGGCGCGGCCTGCGGGATCGTCGTCCTGGTCCTCGTCCTCGTGCGGGCCGTGGACAGTGCAAACGATGTCCGGGTCGCTGTCCATATCGCCGGTCAGGGCGCGGTGCAGACAGGTGATGCTGTAGACCGGCGCCCACGCGTACCCGTCGCACTCGGGGTCGACCAGGCAGGGCAGCAGCACGTCGAAGCCGATGTCGCCCTCGCCGTCGACATCCTCGCGGAAGGCGAGGGTGAGGTACTGCTGACCAAGGCGAATCTCCGCGACGCGGTCACCGCCCGCCAGGTCGGAGCCCGGCTTCCAGCGCCACAGCGGCAAGATCTCCGAGCCGAAGAAGCGGCGGGGCAGGAGCAGGTCACCCAGGCCCTCGCTGCCGTCCAAGCCGAGGTCGACGATCCGGGCCTCGCTCAGGCGCCGCAGGTGCGGCTCCAGTCGGTACAGGCTGTCGGCGAAGACGACCTCGTTGAATCCCTCGCTGCTCAGCAACTGGTGGCAGTGGACCATCTCCTTGTGCTGGGCGAGCACCACATCGTCGGGCACGGTTCGGTTGGCTGGGCGCGGGCGCTGCCGGTCGACGCAGACGGAGGCCGGGGTGGCGACGATGACCGCGATGGCGGGCATGCCGTGCCGCTTGGCGGCGGCGACCAGAGGTGCCCTGGCAGACCGTTCGACATTCGTTGCGTCCACGATCGTGTTGCGCTTCGGGGTCGAGGAACATCGGAACGAAAACCGGCGCTAAGCCCTTCGCGGGCCTGAGAGCGCTTTGACCTGGGGCTCTACGGGGGCGGAGCCTTCGGCAGTCGTGGTGATCATTGACTGTCTGGGGGTCCGGGGTGCCGGTCGAGTTTCTGACGGATTCGCAGGCTGCGGCGTACGCGGCGTACGACGGGGCACCGTCCGGTACGGAGTTGGAGCGCTTCTTCTTCCTGGACGACGCGGACCGGGCGCTGATCGAGCCGAAGAGGCGGGCGCACAACCGGCTGGGCTTCGCGGCCCAGCTCACGACCGCGCGGTATCTCGGGTGTTCCTGGACGACCCGACCGACGTGCCGGCGGAGGTGCCCGACTATCTCGCCGAGCAGCTCGGTATCGCGGACGCGTCGGTGCTGAAGACGTACGGCGATCGGGAGAACACTCGGCTCGATCACGTCCGTGAGCTGCGGCGGGTCCTGGAGTACACGGAGTTCGCCGAGGCGGAGGCGGAGCTGCGGGTGTGGGTGGATGCGCGGGCCTGGACGACCGGGGAGGGCCCGAAGGCGCTGTTCGATGCGTCGGTGGTGTGGCTGCGGGAGCGGCGGGTGCTGCTGCCCGGTGTGACGACGCTGGCCCGGCTGGTCGCCTCGGTGCGGGAGGCGGCGAACCAGCGGCTGTGGGACACCCTCTACGGGCTGCTGAGCACCGGTCAGCGGGCCGTGCTCGATTCCCTGCTGACCGTGCCGCCGGGGGCGCGGGTGTCGGAGTTGGACCGGCTGCGGCGGGGCCCGGTCAGGATCTCCGGGCCCCAGATGAAGTGGGCGCTCGCGCGGGCAGCGGAGATCGCCGATTTCGGAATGGCCGAGGTGGATGTGTCCGCGATACCGCGGCGGCGGTTGGCGGAGCTGTCGCGGTACGGGGTGGACGGCAAGGCGTCGCTGCTGCGCCGGCACGGCGACTCTCGGCGCCTGGCCACGCTGCTGGCCACCGCGGTTTACCTGACGACCCGCGCGGTCGACGACGCCCTGGACCTATTGGAGGTGCTCATCGCGACGAAGCTGCTGGCCAGGGCGGAGCGGGAGACAGCGAAGGAGAAGCTGAAGACGCTGCCGCGGGTGGAGCGGGCCGGCGCGAAGCTGGCCGCCGCGTTCCAGGTCGTGTTCGACACCACGAGCGAGCAAGTCGACACCGACAGCGGGGAGATCACCCCACCGAAGGTGGAGACCCTGGAGGCGATGTGGGCGGAGATCGAGCAGGTCGTGCCGCGTGACGAGCTGGCCGCCGCACTCGCCGCGCTGTTCGAGCTGACCCCGCCGCTCGACTCCGACGCGGACGAGGCTTGGCGGAGCCAGCTCCTGACCCGGTTCGGCACCGTGCGGCCGTTCCTGGGACTCCTGGTGACGGTGGTCGACTTCGGTGCCACCCCGGAGGGCCTGCCGGTCCTGAAGGCGCTGAAGACCCTGCCGGACCTGATGGGCAGGAAGAAGGTCGGCCCCGCCGAGATCGACACCGGCCTGCTCGCCGGGTCCTGGCGGCGCCTCGTGTTGTCGGCGCCGCACCTGGAACCGGGCACGGTGGACTGGAAGGCGTACGCGTTCTGCGTGCTGGAGCAGTTGCACCGGATGCTGCGCCGGCGGGAGGTGTTCGCGAAGAACTCCTCCAAGTGGGGCGACCCGCGGGCCAAGCTCCTCGCGGGCGAGGCGTGGGAGCAGACCAAGCCCACCGTGCTTGCCTCCCTCAACTTGCCCGCCGAGGCCGGGGAGCATCTGTCCGCGCGGGCTGCGCCGCTGGACGGCACCTACCGCGAGGTTGGGGGGCGGGTACCGGCGAACTCTCAGATCGTGTTCGACGACGACGGACGGCTGCACTTCGCCGCCCTGGAGCCGGAGCCGGAACCGGCCTCCCTGCGAGCTCTGCGGGAGGCAGTGGAGGCGATGCTGCCCCGCGTCGACCTGCCGGAGGTGCTGCTGGAGGTGTTCTCGTGGACCGGTGCCGACCAGGCATTCACGTCCGTCACCGGCGGCGAGGCGCGGCTGAAGGACCTGAACGTGACGATCGCCGCGCTGCTGGTGGCGCACGCGTGCAACGTCGGCTACACCCCGGTCATCGGCTCCGCGGACGCGCTGAAGTACGGGCGCCTGTCCCACGTCGACCAGACCTATCTGCGGCTGGCGACGTACCGGGCCGCGAATGCGGCGCTGGTCGACTACCAGGCGTCGATCCCGCTCGCGCAGGCTTGGGGCGGCGGGCTGGTGGCCTCCGTGGACGGCATGCGGTTCGTCGTGCCAGTGCCGAGCGTGTACGCGCGGCCGAACCCGAAGTACTTCGGGCGCCGGGGCGGCGCCACCTGGCTCAACATGATCAATGACCAGGCGGCGGGGCTGGGCGGGAAGGTGGTGGCCGGCACCCCGCGCGACTCCCTGTACGTGCTGGACGTCCTCTACGATCGCGACGGCGGCAAGCGCCCCGAGACGATCGTCACCGACACCGCCTCTTACAGCGACATCGTGTTCGGCCTGCTCACCCTCGCCGGATTCGCGTACGCGCCGCAGCTCGCGGACCTGCCCGACCAGAAGATGTGGCGCATCGACCGCAGCGCCGACTACGGCGCCTTCCAGGACGCGGCCCGCGGCCGGGTCGACCTCGCCCGCATCGAGCGGCACTGGGAGGACATCCTGCGGATCATCGGCTCGATCCACACCGGCGCGGTGCGCGCTGACGACGTGATCCGGATGCTGTCGCGCGACGGGCGCCCCACCCCGCTCGGCGACGCGATCGCGCGACGGGGGGATCGCCAAGTCCCCTACACATCCTGCGCCTGGCCGACGAGCCCGGCTACCGCCGCCAGATCAAGGTGCAGGCCAACCTCCAGGAGGGCCGCCACTCCCTCGCCCGGAAGATCTTCCACGGCCGCTCGGGGGCAGCTTACCAGCGCTACCAGGACGGCATGGAAGACCAGCTCGGCGCGCTCGGCCTGGTCCTCAACGCCCTCGTGCTGTTCACGACGCGGTACACGGACGCCGCAGTAGACCAGCTGCGCGCGGACGGCTTCGACGTCCGCGACGAGGACGTGGCCCGCCTCTCGCCATTCGTGCGGCACCACATCAACATGCTCGGCCGGTACTCCTTCCAGCTCCCCGACCTGCCCGGAGGCGTGCGACCACTGCGTGATCCGGATGCCGTAGACGGCGAGTGACCGCCGCTCATCGGGAGACGCCGACCAGCCCCTGCTGCGG